>JBNKHS010000242.1:0-6729 GCA_050290485.1 Promineifilaceae bacterium (SeqCode)
AAGCTTGGGAAACAACTACCCTACTGATTGCGTTAACTCAAATTGAGGAAACCCTGAGTCGAGCCTGATCTTCTGTAATTTTATTCTATTGGTTACTGACTTGTGTCTCGCAACCTACATTAGCCGATTAGCCAAAGTGCTTAATTGAGAAAAGCTCACCGGCTTTAACAAAACAAGATCTGCTTGCAATTGTAAATCGCTTGCCAAAGCTGCATCTGCAGTTGCTAAAATAACCCGCACATTTGCCAATCGTTGATCGCTACGGATCTGACGCAATAATATTTCTCCATGTACGCCAGGGATATGTAAATCTAATACAACAACATTTGGTATAATTTCTTTCAAGCGTGTCTGAGCAGCTGATCCTTCTAAGATAGATTCTGTCTCAAAACCTGCCTGGTCTAAAGCTGTTGTAAAAATTAAATTCTGATCTTGATTATCTTCAATAATAAGTGCTAAAGGTCTCATTGCGTGCTCCTCGATATAAAGTGAAAACGCAAAAGTCTTTTGAAATGACAAAAAGCGATTTCTACGTTTTCACTAAGCAATTGAAAATTGCAATTCACATATTTTTGCTGGTTTTAATTCAAAATAGTTTTTGTGATTTACAAAGTTCCGAACGGCTACTCGCTGCCTTTCCGGAATTTATTTAACTGTTGAGTTTGTTTCTTTAAATTACCTGTAGGGAATTCCTGTACGACATGCTGTGGTAACAAAACTGTAAACGTACTACCCTTGTTCACCCGACTTGTTACTTTTATAGAGCCTTTCATTTCTACAACGAGCTGCTTTACAATGGATAGCCCCAGGCCGACGCCTCCAAATTCTCGTCCTGCTGATTCATCCGCCTGACGAAATGGCTCAAAAGCAACCTTCTGCTCATCTTCATCCATACCTATACCAGTATCTACGACTTGCAACATCCATTGATCACCCCCATTCGTTCCAGCATGAATCAGTACGTGCCCTTTTTCACTGAATTTAATGGCATTCAAGACCAAATTTGACAAAATCTGTTCAATGCGAGATTGATCACCAATCAACGTTCTTGGTAAGTCATTGTCGATATTAACACGCAATGGCAACTTTTTTAATTGGGCCTCAGGCATGCATTTATTTTGTACCGCTCGCACCAATTCTCGCGGTGAAAATGGTTCTTCCTTTAGAACCAACTGTCCTAACTCTATTTGTGATTGGTCCAAAAGTTCAGAAACGACATCGTTTAGGGCATGCGCATTAAATATGATGCGCCCCATGGCGTCATGCTGAGATGATGTTAATGGACCTAAGACATCCTGATCGACCATTTCTGCGAGACCCAATAAGGCACCCAATGGCGTGCGCAATTCATGACTAACACGGGCTAACATCTGTGTCTTGAATTCGCTGGCCTCGATGGCTTGTTGCGCCAATAATTGAATTTCATCTACCTTTTGCGCCAATTCTTTTTCATGCTCACGAGCGCGATCCAGGGCTTGGTAAAGGCTGCGCATGACGAGAGAAAGTAGGGCAACAACACCAATAACGACTGATGTGAATTCCCAAAAAAAGGTCTCTTGGTTGATGTAATCGGGAACTGGTGGCAGTAGCCCCAAGCTGTCCAAATACACCATTAAACCAACCGCGCCAACTGACATTACACCAAAGATGACACCTGTCCAAATGCCCAGCAGTAATTCAGCAATCAAAATAATGCCAAAATAGGCTGACATGATGGAACCATTAAAACCGCCAGCCTCATAAGTCCCATAAGTTACAGCCACCCACAAGGTAAATGAGAGTATAAAACCAACGCGATACACATAACCACGATGAAGCATCATGATCATCAACACGGCTAAAAAGACCAAGAATATTTCAACGGCAATGCGTCCTATTTGTGGTGTGGAAAGCCATGCTGGCACGCTAAAGAGCATAATTAAGGACATGACGAACAGCAAGATAATATTAAGCAATCCCGCTACGCGCGTCTTCTCTTCATCGTCTTCAAAAACAGGAGGGGCTAATCTTCTTCGCAGCCAGGCTATCATCATGGGCTCCTTTGGGTGAACATAGATTGATACGTTTGAATGGTTTCAACCGCCATGCGTTGTGCAGAGAAATGGGTGTGAACGGCCGTTTTCCCTTTTTCTCCTAACGCTTGCCGCCAAGATCTGTTTGTAAGCAAGCTTGCCAATTTATCGGCAAGATCTACCGAATCTTCCGGATTGTGTAACAAGCCGCCGTTTGTGGCCTGAATCAATTCCGGGAAAGCCCCATGATTGGGTTGTACCACAGGGACACCATTCGCCAACGCCTCTAAAACAGGCAAACCTTTTGGATCACGATAAATAGTAGGCACGGCAAATAAATCAATGCTTTGTAAAAAGTCCAATTTTTGTTGGCGATCGACAGTCCCCATAATTTCGACGCGATCAGCAACACCTGCCTTATCTAACCGATCTTGAATATCTTTAACATATCCAGCGTGTACGCGGCTCAAATAGCCTGATGCTTTCAAGCGCAAATGGGGGAATTGCCCCGATTGACACAATTGAATAAAGGCGTCTGCTAAAAGATGCAGACCTTTTTCTGGGGAAATACGTGCCAGATAGCCAATCGTCAGGGGCGCATTTTCCTTGTCTAGCTTTATGTGGGCATCATAGTCAGCAAGTGCAATGCCAGGGCGCACCAATGTGATTCTGTCGGGATCGATGCCGATCAGTGGGCCAAAATAATCCGCATAATATTGACTGATGGCAATAAAATGATCGATATGTTTACAATTTTCTTGAATGAGTTCGAGCGCTTGGGTGCGATAAGGCTCTGGAAGCCCATCAATAAAAATATCTTCCCCATGTAACCCGCAAATGATAGGCACATTTAAACGCTGCTTAAGTGTTGGAGCAACACCTGAAATCAAACTGTTTGTGATATGCACTAAATCGGGGTTTAAGGATGAGGACATCCAGTCGACCATTTCTTTTAGAAGAGGGCTTTGGTTGCCCATCTCGCCACGCAACATAGAAAGGGTCATTTCGGCATTTTGGGCAGGATCAACATTGCTGCCAATATCGAAACGGGGCAACATCCGCAATATTGCTTGGGAACCAGCCACTTTAAGCATCATATCACGCCAGATGGATTTTTGCGGATATTGCTGGAGCAGATACGCTTCAACGCCACCATAAAACACATGATCTTCGCTAGCACTTTCTTCATCAACACGGAGCGGTGTATACATAGGCAACATAACCACATCGTGTCCCAACGTTTTCATGGCGGCCACCAAGGTGTTATCGCGCATACAACTTCCACAATACATATTGGCAGCGCCTGTAGCAATGTAGGCATACTTCATAATGACTCCAATCAGATCGATTCCCTTTCTGACTTGTTAGCGTCAGAGACCTGTTTATGAATGACAATACCAATACAATGCGATGATCTTAAATTATTTACGATTTTAGATTATTTACAGAGAACTTCTTACTACGCTAAAAATGGCCATTACTTTGTTGCTAATATAATTTCTACAGGCAAGCCCCACATTGAGAGTGCCGTCACATCTTGAATGGTGAAATCTGCGGCAGTCAGATCCGCTTGCGCATAAATGGGACGACAATCGACCGCTGCCGGCATTTTTTCGTGAAACCATTCGTAAAAGCTAACTGCTTTACCCGCTTTTTTTATGAGGGATACGATGGCAATACGCCCCCCTGGACGCAAAACCGAATGACATTGTTGTAATAATTGGGGAATTTCTGGGGTATCGAACAGTTCGAGGGTGAAGCTCATGAATACAGCGTCAAAGCTGTCTGCGGGAAATGGAAGGGCTGCCCCATCCCCGATGCGTAGGTCAACATGGTCACTTAACCCAGCATTGTCGATGCGTGCTTGTGTTATGTTATACATACCTTCGGAGATATCCACGCCACAAACTTGACCAGTTCTGGTTACGGCCGTTGCCAACGCTTGTATACAATGACCCGTGCCATAGCCAATTTCCAGAATATGCTCACCTGGCTGCGCATTCAGTTTCTCTAAGCCAATGTCACGATATTTTTTCTCGGAACTCCCGGCAACGAGATCATACCAACGGCTCATTCGATTATAAGAGATTTTGGCCTCGTCTTTAGAACGAACAACTCGGGAAACTGTCTTCATGCGTTAAAAATTTCCTATTCCACTAGTACTGAAACAAACTTCTTTTGACGGGAAATCGATAGGCAAATTTGTTTCAGTTTAAGTGTCTCGCACTGAATCCTTACCCGTCAAAACTTGTTTGACGAAACAGTTAGTTAATATAGCTTGTGGGGAACAATGCGTGTGGTTTCAATGCCAAGCTTCTTATTTTTCAAAAGAATCTAGCATAAAGCATGAATGATAGCAATGGTAAAGGAGTACAATCGTTGAAATGATGCCTAATACCTAATAGCTGTATAACTATACAGTAAAATTGTGCATGTCAAAAAACAGATAGAAGGTAAGCAAAACGGCCGTCTACAGTCTGGGATACCTGTAGTGCAGGCACTTTAGGTGTTGTTGCTAAAACAAAGCAGGATGCAGAAACTAGTGATAAATAAAGAATTTAGAGGAAAAGAAATGTCACTAAAAGTAAATGCAACCCAAGAAATACCAGCTGTGACCAAACAAGTCGCCAAGGCAGCGTTTCCCAAAGGGGACAATATCCATATGAAGATGAGGCGTTTAAGGATTTGTTTGCCAAAAAAGGGAAACCCGCCGAAGCGCCAGGTCGACTAGCTCAAGTAACCATCATGCAATTTGCTGAAAAGCTGACCGATAGAGAAGCTGCCGAGGCAGTTAGAAGTCGAATCGATTGGAAGTATGCGTTGGGGCTAGAATTAGAAGATGCAGGTTTTGACTTTTCAGTGTTAAGCAAATTTCGGAAGCGGTTGTTGGACAATGACGCAGAAGCTAGATTGTTTGACAGAATGGTGGCATGTTTGCAGCAGAAAGGTTTGCTTAAGGCTGGTGGCAAGCAACGTACCGACTCAACACATATAGTAGCAGCTGTTAAACGTCTTAATCGTTTGGAACTGGTGACAGAAGCGATGCGAACGGCCTTAGATGCTCTGGCTATCGCGCACCCAGAGTGGGTCAAAAGCAAAGCACCTAAGGAATGGTATGTACGATACGGGCATCCCATCGATGGGTATCGACTACCCCGTGACGAAAAAAAGCTAGAAAGGCTAGGATTGACGGTGGCTACAGATGGTTTGCAACTCCTTGATTGGTTGAAGACAGAGGTAGATGTCAATTGGTTACTCAAAATGCCTGCAATTGAAACTCTGCAAACTGTTTGGCAGCAGCAATTCATAAAGGAAGGGGAAACGCTACGATGGCTGGGAGTCAAGGAACAGCCATCAGGTATCGATCGCATCATGTCACCGCATGATGATGAGGCACGCGAGGCAGTTAAACGTTCTACAGGCTGGATGGGCTACAAAGTCCATTTAACAGAAACGAAAGCCAGCCAAAATTGCTCACAGCCGTTGAGACACGACCTGCCCCAGAACGGGATGCCAATGTGATTGACGCGATTCATGAATCATTAGCTAAAAAAAACCTATTGTCTGAGACTCATTTTGTCGATATGGGTTACATGAATGCTCCCGGTTGGGCGAAAAGTCAAAGCGCATACAACGTTGAGCTATTTGGCCCAGTTCTACCAGATACCAGTTGGCAAGCTAAACAGCCAGATGCTTATGATATTTCTCAGTTTTCTATTGATTGGGAGGCTAAAACTGCTACCTGTCCTCAAGGTGAGCAAAGTCATGCTTGGACTGAGCGTACTGACCGTTATGAAAAACCACTCATCAACATTCGTTTCCGATCTAAAATCTGCCGTTATTGTCCAGACAAACCTTTATGTGCAAATAGTCCTGTTCACGGACGACAGCTTAATGTCCGCCCACAAGTTGAACATGAAATGATTCAAGCATGTCGGCAAATTCAAGATACGGCCGTTTTCCGTTCTCAATATGCACTTCGTTCGGGTGTTGAAGGGGCTATTTCGCAAGCTGTTTATGCTTTACGCATGCGTCGCACACGTTATCGAGGTCGAGCCAAAGCTCATTTGCAGCATTTAGCGACCGCTGCTGCTATTAATATGCATCGTGCTGTTAGCTGGTTTCTTGGTTTTGAACCAGCAACGACCCGTTTAACCCGTTTTGCTGCTTTGGCTCCTAGTTGAATGGTTTTAGCAACAACACCTTTACCGCACGCACTACAGTTTTCATTTTGTACAGCGATTTACAATTATCTCGGTTATCATTATTCTATGGTACTGTCAGTCAGGCTTTTACCACTACCGAAAGTTGAATAATTGCTGTGAGATCGACTTGATTTGAGTCGGCTTTATTTTATTTATCCATCATTTCCTGCGTCTTTACCCATCGTTTCGCAGAGTACTATCTCTTGGTGTGAAAAATGAATATCGACAAATAAATAGAAAGGAATTGAAGCGTATTGTTATGAAATCCAAGTAATAAAATCTCGTAGTATCCAAAAAGTCATCTAGTTCCACTTTTTCTCGAGTAAATCAACTTTGGATAAATTGAATAGCCAAGAACACTACTGCAATCCCCCTTTTTAGCAAATGATACCGCTTTGATACCTTTTTGTTATTGACCTGAGCATTGTCCCCTTTGTGATTATCCGTTATTTATAGTGCGGTAAGTTATTGCCCTCATGTGTTTAAAGATTGTCTAAAGTGGTAGAGAAAGT
>JBNKHS010000243.1:0-6722 GCA_050290485.1 Promineifilaceae bacterium (SeqCode)
CCAGACCGTGGCAATCTTCTCTGGATGTGTTGACCCCAGGCCGTGTTTTGCAGAGCTTTGGTCAACTTTTCACTCAAATAAATTCACCTACGCCTTTACCCAAACGTCGCGGAAAACCGCCGGGCTGGGTCAAAGGCAGGCAACGAACCAAACGGCGGAAGCGAAAACCAGCAAAACGTAGCCAAAGACAGCGTCAAGCAGCCTGATTTCGGTCTAAATTCTATTGTTAATGTACATTTTCCCGCTGGTGGTAAAGCCAACGTGTATTAAGCTTTATCTAAAGTCGAGATATAAGATTGAATTTATAAATTAATTTGAAAATTGTTGACGGTATTGGCGCGGCGAACAACCACTATATCGTTGAAACAGTGCGCTAAACGAACCCAAACTCTGAAAGCCGACAGCAAGGCAAATATCTGTTATCGGTATGTCTGTTTGTGCCAATAAATGCTGCGCTTGGTTGAGTCGCTGCTCTGTTAAATAGGTGTGGGGTGTTTGCCCAAACAGCTTTTTGAAGCTTCTTAAAAAATGATAGGGTGACAAAGCGGCATGTCGGGCGATTTGCTCTAGAGATAACGACTCTTGCAGGTTGTCACATATAAAATCCCGCCCGATGTGCAGACGGCGATACAGTTCCTTGCGAGTGGTTGTGCGTGCTGCTGGCAGCTTAGCCGCTTCTTGATGCACTTGACGTTGCACTTGCAACATTGCTGTTAATAAATAATGCAACATTTCTGTCTGCCATTCTTGATCAACATCTCCTTGTTTATGTGCATGGCGCAATCTTTGCAAGATGGGGGTTACCAGAAGATCATGGCGGTGCAGCACATCATAAAAGGAAACGGCCGTATCTCCCTCAATCTCGTCCAACAAAGTGTCAGCAGGTGTCATAAACGTACGCAAGACATCACCGGCCCATCTAGCTGGGAAGAAAATGCAAAAAGATTCTATGGTTTCTTTGCCCTCAATATGAATGGTATAGGGTTGCTGATCATTGAGAATGAGATAACAATCGTCGTCTACGGTTAAACGGCCGTTTTCCAATAAATACGTCGCCCGCCCATTCCACATACTCTTAATCGACAACCAACCACGATCAATTTCTGCGTGATATTGATGATTAAACCCGTTGAGGAATAGTGGGGCTTTCAGAATCGTATGCATCGCCATAAAATTATTCTAGCAGAATAAACAACAAGATACTTCTTGAATCTTGCTAAATCGCCGCAAATAGCAAACCAACACTTCAACCTTAAAAAAGGGTATTCTTAAGATTCTTATGTAAAAACAGGACTTGCCATGTGGGGCAACTTACTGTAAAGTGTTTTACATCGGAAGGGAATATAGAAATATAAACCCAGAAGATAGAGGAAGCTCCAAGAAATTGGAAGGTAGCCTTAAAAGCGGAAATGGTAAGCCCGACAGGCACCACTCAAAAAGGGTAGAAATGCTCAAAGATGAGAAGGTGATGGGAAACCATAGAAGCGACCCAAATAGTGAAACTGCTAGAGGGAATAAGGTGAACCAGAAGGTTACTAGGAGCTCCTCTTTTTTTTGCTTACCCTCCCCATTTTTAATCAGAAAACAACTTTTGACTTAATCATGCAAATGCAGGACTTCTGGTTTTAACGCTCCCACAAATGGTAAATTACGATACTTCTCTCGAAAATCCAAGCCATACCCTACTGCAAATAAATCTGGAAAATCAAATCCTTTGTAATCAAGCGGTAAATTGATAAGACGACGACGTGACTTATCGAACAACACACACACCTTTACGCTTGCTGGATTGCGTGCTCGAATCGTCTGTAGTAAATAATTAAGCGTCATCCCTGTATCAATGATGTGTTCAACAAACAGCACATGACGACCATCCAATGGCTCCTCCAAATCTTTCTGCAGGCGCACAAAACCACTATCTCTACTCCGCTCTGAATAATTGGAAATGGCAATAAAATCCATTTCATGAGAAATGGTGATCATACGCTGAAGATCTGCCATAAAGGGCAGAACCCCTTTGAGTACACCAATGAGCAAAGGATTTAATCCTGTATAATCACGCGAAATTTCTTCGCCTAATTCCCGTACCCTTTTTTCAATCTCTTCTGCCGAAAAAAGAATCTGTCCGACATCGTCATTCAGTTCACCATATGCTTCGCGGGGATTAAATCGATTCATGATTTTTTGTTTTGGGCGTCTGTACCCTTCAATATTCCAGTGTGTCCACGAATGTCATACTTCAACATCATTTGGCGTAAATCACTTCGTTTGAAGAGTTTCACATCAATTTCAGGATACAGCTCATTCATGCGCCGAATTTTGCGATTTTTCTTAGTAATCAACTTAGGGCGCATTGTTGTTAATTCAATATATCGGTCTTGCTCAGGAAGATAAAAATCGGGCGAAAATGCTTCCGTTACATTTCCATCTTCATCCCAAGCAAGCTCAAACGTACGGGGTTCATATTCCCACTGAATACCGTAATAATCGAGGATACGTGCAAATTCTGCTTCAATTTCATGCACAAAGTTTGGGGGCTCTTGTTGTGGGTCTGGGTTCGTCAATTTACTTTCCAATCCAACAATCAACTTATTACTAAGGTCTTACTGCTTCTTTAATAACCATATCATGTTTATGACCTATCACCAATTCTAATAATTTACGACCTAGACAGCAATACTTTTCTCGACATCAATTCGAATGATTTGAAACTTATGAGGCGCTTTTAGTTTTTTTCTATTTGTCTGTTTTGCATTCAATCTGTAGACATTTACAGAAGAAATCACGTTTAATGTACACTTCATGTCGGCTTTCCGTTTGTCGCCCAATTTCGATGGTTATTCAATTAACATCGAAATTGGGCTTGTATTGAGATATATTATGCAATTTATATCGGTTAATTACAGTGACCGCGAAGAAGATATTCGGTCATTGTTCTTGGCACATTTGCATTGGGGGATGCACGGAACATGAATCGATATTGGGATTTAGGGATAATAAGTTCAGGAAGTTGACGAATTTACTGGCGCAGATATTAAAACGTTATCACGAATGCAACCGCCAAACGGCTTTCGTTATATCGACAAACCCTATCCTGGCAATGAGTACCCCAAGGATAAGTGGTTTATGATGAAGTTCACGGAACTCGATTTGTAATAAAGTTGGCTGCATACACTATTCATCTTCGAGAGCAAAAGCAACCGCTTCTTCAATTGACATCTGCTTGCCCTGTTCGCGCCATTTTTCGTATGTGCCTTCATCTAAACTTTCTTGCACAGTAGCAAGATCATGTTCTACATCAGCTTGTTCAACAGGTGGTCGCAGATCATTAATATCTTCACGCGCTATATCTGTCCAAGCGTAAAGGATTACGGCCGTTTCATAATTGCCCCTAAAAACAGCGATACGCGCCAATCCCTCTATCGCAAATACAATCCCAATATCATCATATACTTTGGCAAAATAGCGCAAAATCTCAGTCAAAGTCTGGTGTGCTTCATCCAATTTACCTTCAAAAATAGCAATATATCCTAGATTGACACGTGACCAACTCCAGATCCGTTTATCGCCAGTTTGTTGACTAATATAGATCCCCTTTTGATAGTAATGGCGTGCTTGTTCATAATCCCCAGTGCGTACATAAAATGCTCCAAAATTGTGCATATGCCAACTGCTTCCTACCCATCCCAATGCCAACTGGACTTCCAAGCTTTCTTGTAAAACGGGACGTGCTGCCTCATAATTGCCTTGCCAAATATGCGCTTGCCCCATTTTAGAAAGCACCTCACCCACACCATCAATATGTCCTAATTCGCGGTATAAAGCTAAACTTTCTTGCAAATAGGCAATACCTTTATCAAAATTATTGATCTCAATCTCCCCATGAGCAAGCCAAGCCAACGCATTGGCAATGCCCATCTTATCGCCAATTCTTCGGTAAGCGGCTAAACCTTCTAGCAGTTGCTCTTTCTGTGCTTCTCGATCAAGAAAAACACTCATCACCATGCGACTGCGAATGATACCTTGTTCATCTTCTAACGCCTCATATAAAGCAAGGCTCTGCTCCGCCAGCTGTCGAGCGTGATCCAGATTATTTTGGCTCAAATTAAAACTACCAAGCATAAATAACGCTTCGGCTCTTAATTCATCAGGAATGTTCTCTGCTTTGGCTATAAATTGCTCAAGCCAAGTGCCGCCTTCACGTGAGTAACCGCGATACCAAAAACGCCACAACGCACATACTAAGCGCAAGCCCGCTTCGACATTTGTCTCCCACGCCCAACTCAACGTTGTTCTAAAATTATCCAGCTCTTTTCCCAGGCGTTTTAGCCAAAGCACTTGATCAGACCGAATCAGTTCTGGTTCTGCTTGTTTAGCAAACTGTAAATAGTATTGAAGATGACGATTGCGGAATTTCTCGACGTTGCCTTTGACAACCAATTGCTCCTGCGCATATTGCCGAATGGTCTCCAGTAAACGATAGCGCGTTTCTTGACCTTCATCATGCTGCGTAAGCACTAAAGATTTATTGACAAGTTCAGCCAACAAATCGAGTAAATCATAAACGTCAACTTGCTCATCAGCACAAACAAATTCAATTGCCTCCAAACTCATCTCGCCTGCAAAAACGGACAATCGCTGCATTAAGATGCGTTCAGCATCGGTCAATAAATCCCAGCTCCAATCGACCAAAGCGCGTAAGGTTTGTTGTCGCGGCAAGGCGGTACGGCTGCCGCCTGTTAACAGGCGAAAACGATCATCTAAACGCGTCGCGATCTGATCCACGTCTAAGACAGGAATGCGTGCGGCAGCCAGCTCTAACGCCAACGGAATACCATCTAATCTTTTACAAATTTGCACGATGGCGGCATAGTTCTCGGCAGTCACTTCAAATTGGGGCAAGATGGTTGTGGCGCGATCCACAAATAAGCGTAAGGCATCAAACTGTGCCCAATTATTGTGATCGGCGCTTTGTCCGTTTTGGGGGATAGATAGTGGGGGAACACGAAACGGCCGTTCTCCGGGGACACCTAAAGCTTCACGGCTGCTGGCCAAAATTTTGACATTGGGACACGCTTGCAAAATGGTCTCTACAAATTGAGCTGCATCCTCAATGAGATGTTCACAATTATCCAGAATGAGCAAGCATTCTCTACCGAGTAAATGCTCGATCAGATTTTGCAAAACTGTTTGCACAACAGTCGCTTCTCTACCTATACTCACAGGTACAATAGGCCGACCATATTCATCTTGCACACCCAAAACATGCGCCACAGTTTGCGGAATGAGTGCCGGATCTGTAATAGGCGCAAGTTCAATCAACCAGACGCCATCGGGAAATGAGGCTAACTTGGCACGTCCTACTTGCAAACAAAGATTTGTCTTGCCAATCCCCCCTGCACCTGTCAGCATCACCAACTGACTTTCATCTAAAAGGTCAGAAATTGCTTGAATTTCCCTTTCGCGGCCAATAAAAGAGGTCAGTGAGCGCGGCAGATTATGATCATGCAATGATGTTTCAGTTTCTGCCTCTGCAGTGACGCCAGTTACTATCTCCCCCGAGCGAATCGACTCGATCAAGGCGATGGTTTCTGGCTCTGGCTCAATGGCTAATTCATCTGCAAGTAACTGTTTGAAGGTATTGAAATGAGACAAAGCGATTTGACGATGGCCGTTTCGAGCATTGGCCTCCATTAATTGCCGATGACTGCTTTCTCGTAAGTTATCAATCTCTAGCTGACGTAAAGCGAATTGGATAGCTGCTTCGTACAGCCCATCTTGGAGATGAACGGCCGTAATCATTTCCATCGCATCTAAGGCTTGACGTCGATACGCTTCCCGCTGGTTATTGGCCCACTCCTCAAACGTCTCGCTGTCTGGCAGAAAAAAGTCGGTTAAAAAGTCGCCTTGGTAGAGCGCTGTCGCTTGTTCTGGATCTTGCTCAATGAGCACGTCAAAAGTATGTACATCTGCACTGTACTTTGCATCAGGGTTGATCTGAATGGCTTGTCGGCTTGTTATTAAAAAGGGAACGGCCGTATCATCCGCTTTACTATTCAGTTCTGGAATCATCTGTCGCAGCCGATAAATGGTTTGGCGCAAGTTGGCCTGTGCCGATTGCAACGGCATTCCCGGCCACAACAAATCCATTAACTGTTCTCGTGAAGACGGCCGTTCTGCCTCACAAATCAAATAGATCAGTAATGCTTGCACCGTTCGCGTACGAAAAGCAGATAATGGTTCACCATCTAAAGTCGCTGTAAATGCTCCGAATAAAGAAATTGAAAAATCTGACATAATTGTAATTTTAGCACAAGCTAGAGCTTCATTGGCTATGATCATCACGGTATAATAAAAAAAATGAAAGATCTCTATTTGACCCCTACAGAAAAAGATCAGATGGCAAAATGGTTGTCGCGCCGCGCTACTGCTGGCGGCTGGTTTTTTATCGGGATGATTGGCTTTATCTTTTTGATGCTGCTATTGGCAGTCTATTCGTCTAGAAAAAATCAACCTACCTATACAACGGATGATTCCGCTGTTTTCTTCACTTTGATTATCATAATGGGAGGTATTGGTGTTTGGTTGTTGCGTCGCCAAGCACATATTCGCCGTTTGTTAGATGAGCCACTTAGGCTCGGAAACGGCCGTATTCTCAACCAATATCGCGTTCCCTACACAGGCTTCCGCCTCAAACTAGAAATCATGACACTTGAGGGAGC
>JBNKHS010000244.1:0-6710 GCA_050290485.1 Promineifilaceae bacterium (SeqCode)
CTTGTTTTAATTTAAACGACTTTCGTTCTCCACTTAAAAATCTTGTAAGAGGGGCACACCATACAAGCAAAACACCTGCCAACATCACCAAAAACAGTGCCAAATAGTGCCAAATTAAAAATTTGTTTCATACTCCTTCGATTTTCTACATTACATATCCGAAAAAAACAAATCCTGTATAATAGGTTATGTGAACAAAAAAAACGGCAACTTTGTAACAAAGTCGGCGTATCTATTGAATAAGTGAAGTGCATAAGCAAAAACCATTTACTGTTGATTATCCTCAAAGGAGTTGATATGGAAATTTTTGGAGCATTACTACCCATCTTTTGTTTTTTAGGAATTGGTTTAATCGTCTTCATCATTGCTGCCATCCGCATTGTGCCTGAATATGAACGAGGCGTTGTCTTCCGTCTAGGACGTGTTACTGGAGCTAAAGGGCCAGGTATCTTCTTCCTTATTCCTGTCATCGACAAAATGGTCAAAGTCGATTTGCGGACGATCACCCTTGATGTTCCCTCACAAGAGGCTATTAGTGCCGATAATGTCACCGTGAAAGTCAACGCTGTTGTCTATTTCCGTGTCATCGATCCCGTTGCCGCTGTTGTGCGCATTGAAGATTATCGTCGGGCAACTTGGCAAATAGCCCAAACAAGCCTGCGCAACGTCATTGGACAATCAACCCTCGACCAACTGCTACAAGATCGTGAACAAATTAACGAAACATTGCAGCACATCATTGATGAAGCCACAGAACCATGGGGTGTCAAAGTATCTATCGTTGAAATTAAAGATGTTGAATTGAACCAATCAATGGTACGCGCTATGGCCCGTCAAGCTGAGGCAGAACGAGAACGTCGTGCTAAGATTATTGGTGCCGAAGGTGACTTCCAAGCCTCCAAGAAGCTGGCCGAAGCGGCCAGTGTAATGGCCGAAGAACCAGGGGCAATGACGTTACGTTATCTTACAACGTTGACAGACATTGGTGTCGAGCATAACACAACGGTTGTCTTCCCTATCCCCATCGATCTAATCACCGAGTTTATGGGCAGATCAGTTAGCCAAACCATGAAGAACGCCCAAGAGCAAGCCAACAAAGACGACAACTCAACAGAATAATTTATAAATTTCGTATTATTTATGAGATAGTTTGTCGGAACGTAATTAAGTAATTGGGTATCAAAATGATACGCCAATTACTTAATTACAAATTACCCACAAAGCTCTCTCCCCGAAAACATTCTTGCGCCTAAAAACTCTTTTTTACCTATCATTATTTGCTCTGAGTACGATGGCTTGCGCCCTGTTACAAGGCCCACAGCAAGTTGTCATACCAACACCACCACCTACATTGCCTTCCGCTATTGGCGGTGGTGCTATTCCAGAAAATGCAATTATCGATCCTGTTAGCAATGTAGAAATTCGCACAGATCCTACGATTAGTAATTTAATGAACAATGTATCCCAACAGCAGTTGCTTGGCTATGTACAAACGTTGGAAAGCTTTGGCACGCGGAACACCTTTAGTGCTGTTGATCGCGAAGGGGAAGGGATTGGAGCGGCGCGACGTTGGATTTTTAATGAGTTTATTCGTGTGGGAAACGGCCGTTTATTGGTTGAAATCGATGAATTCCCTTTAAATCAAAACGGGATTAGTTACCCGCAACAAAACATCGTCGCCACCTTACCCGGTAATGGCACACACCCTGGAGCCATTGTGATCACTGCCCATTATGATTCTCGGGCTGTCGATCCCAACGATGGGTTTAGCTTTGCACCAGGTGCCAATGACAACGCTTCTGGTGTCGCTCTTCTACTAGAAATGGCGCGCGTCATGAGCAGCCGCGACTGGAATCAAACCATCATCTTCTTGGCCACCTCAGGAGAAGAGCAAGGGCGACATGGCAGCATTCATTTTGTGACCGAACGGATGTTGGGTGGGCTTCAAGTCGATGCGGCCATTAACAATGATATCATCGGTGGGCACGCGGGAATTCCTCAATATTTACGTATGTTTGCCCCTGGCCCATCAGATTCGCAACCACGTCAACTGGCTCGTTACATTGAGTTCATCAACGCCAACTATGCACCCAATTTTCCCATCACTTGGGTTGATGGGGTAGATCGTGCAGAACGATGGGGCGATCAAATCAGTTTTTTTCAAGCAGGATTACCAGCTGTGCGCATGGTTGAATCAGAGGAAAATCGGGATTTTCAACATAATAGCGCAGATACATCGGATAAATTAGATTACAATTATTTACGCCAAGTCGTGCAAACAAATATTGCCATTGTGGCCAATATGGCCGGAGCCCCGGCCAAACCAGCCGCCCCCAATGTTGCACGTACAGATCAACCGGGAACTTACTCAATTACATGGGCGCCTGACCTCAATGCATCAGGGTATGCAATTTCCTTCCGACCAATCAATGAGGATATTTATCCACCGTTTCGTTTTGTCAATGGGCGTCAAGCAGGGAATATTGTGCTGACAGGTCTCGATGCAAGCACCACATATGCAGTCAGTATTGCAGCATTAGATGGAAACGGCCGTATCAGTCTCTTCTCCCCCGAAATTATTGTTAGTCCGTAAATAAAAAGACCTCGAAGATTTCGGAAATCTTCGAGGTCTAACGCTTCTAAGGTGAATGCCTATTCGCCTTCAATAATCGTTACCGACGTATTGCCAGTGCTTTCATCAAGCAAGATCATCAATGAAATAGACAGATCCTCTTTGCTATATTCATAACTGGCCATTGAACCTTCCAAATACAGGCCAGCTTCCTCATCTTTCACCCAACCATCAGCAGCTAAGGCTTCTTCATAGAATGCAATGGCATCCTCTAATGGGGTTTCTGATAAATAGGTGATAAAGCCCCCAAAGTAATTGTAATCCTCAGCATCGTCCAAAATGGGATAAGGTGAGTCGTCAGCCCCTGCTCCCGCACATTCCGCGGGGATTTCAACCGTCAAGGCTTCATCAGATGGCGTAATGTTGTATTCCATTTGCATCGTGCCAAATTGGTCGTCACCATCGGAGAATTGATCCATGACCCCTTCTCCTTCCATGATAAAACGAACCATATAGCCGCCATCTTTGGCCAAATAGATATGCCCCTCGACCCATTCGACATCCGCTGCTTCTTCTTCTGTTAAGTTGCTGGCGTCAAAGGTGTAATGCAAGGTATCAATGCCATTAATTGTTTCTTCACCTTCAAATTTGGCCTCGTTAATTCCTTCCAAAATTTGGTCAGAATCAGCTAAGTCAGCAAAAGGATTATCATTTAGTTCTTCAATCTCTGTTGTAATACAGCCTAGACCTGGAACTACCACATAACTACTTCCTTCTGTTTGCACCATACTCATATTGCCAAACTCTTCTGCACCTTCAACCCCTTCCAGAGTCATGTCCATACTTAACGCACTAGGATCATTGCTAAAAATAATGTCGGCTAAAATAGTTTGGGTAACATCTTCACCATTTTCATCTTGTGAAGTAAAGGTCATGGATAAATCCATCGTATAATTATCGAGCCCTTCACTGGTGTTGACATCGCTTAATTGCAATAACTCAGCGATGGATGAACTAGTTTCTTCAGCCGCTTCCTCCTCCATTTCTTCTTCTGCTGCTGCTTGTTCTTCCCCTTTTGTTTCTTCCGGCTCTTCCGCTGGTGCTTCTTCAGCAACCTCTTCAGTTGTTTCTGATTCTGCTTCAGGTTCTGAAGCCGCTTCTTCCACTGCGACAACTGCGGCTTCATCTACTTCAGATTCTTCTGCAGCAACGTTTTCGGCAGGTGCAGCTTCTGGCTCGACATCCTCAGATGCGCCACCTCCACCACAAGCAGCGAGCCCCATACTTAAAAGCAAGAAAAGGGCAACAAACCAAATTAATCGACGTTTCTTCATTTTAGCCTCCAATTTGCATGCCTTAGGCAACTATGACCTATGGACAAAATAAAAACTCTCATTGGCACAAAATCCAATGAGAGAATAAATAACCTTGTTTATAAAGGTGGGTATAGATTAGGTTGATTTATGGGTTTGTTACTATAAAGTGATTTACACTGTATAGCTTTCTTCGACGTTGAGGATAACTGGTAAAACGGCCGTGTTTGCTTTCACCTTCTCTGCCCATGCTTCCACATCAACCGCAATGAGCGGCCATGTATTGTAATGGCAAGGAATAACCGTTTTAGTATTCAAATATTCAAGAGACAATAGTGCATCATCTGGGCCCATTGTGAAATTGTCGCCAATGCACAAAATCGCCAAATCAAGGCCATCTGCACCAATAAGCGCCATATCAGAAAACAGCGCCGTATCACCTGAAATATAAATCCGTTTGCCCTCTAAAGTCAGTAAAAAACCACCAGGCATGCCACCATAAGATCCATCGGGCAAACCAGAACCGTGAAGTGCAGGGGTCATTTTGACGTGCCCAAAATCATGTTGGAAACCACCACCAAGATGTTGTGGATGGCAGTTTTCATGCCCTTGTCCTGAAATCCAGCCAACGATTTCAAAATTAGCAATCAATTTAGCACCTGTGCGTTTGGCAATTGGCAATGCATCAGCGATATGATCACCATGACCATGCGTAAGTAAGATAACATCTGCTTCCACATCTGCTGCTTTTATCTTTGCTGATGGGTTATCATCGAAATAGGGATCAACAACAATTTTCGTGCCATTAACATCAATCGTAAATGTTGAGTGACCATGCCAAGTTACTGAAACAGTCATTTAGAACCTCCTTCTCTTTGTGGGGAAATAAACCTTCTTGTTCAGTATAAAAGCAGGGGAAACCGCCGTCAACCAGATGAGGCAAACCAGCAAATAGATTATTGACAATCCTTCTGGAATAGGAACTAAAAATAATTGTTTAAATCTTTATGGTTTGTATTGTTTGTTGGATTGGATAGTAATCGCAAAAGGTATTGAATAAACCGATCTTCTTCTGCAGGATCATCAATATCTTTAATGAGGTATTGAGCCCATTCGGGGAAATCAGCCATCGTAATGGAATTATTTTCGAGGGCATCTAAATATCCCCAATCAACTAAATCGGTGTTGGTCTCCATATCAAAATCCAACTCAAAATGATTGATTTGGTTGATAATTTCAGGATCTAATAAGCGCACAGCTTGGCTGCCCTGAATCGGTTGCGTGCTGTTTTCTGCGTCGCCAAAATCGGGGTTGATGCGTTTATTGATGATTTCCCAGCGACGGCCGTTTCCCGGATAGTATGGTGGAATCCACGGCAGCTGATATTGATGATCGCGCCACCAGCAGACCTCAGCCCACAATGATAGTGCATTATCGATGTTGCCATGGGTCATCAATAATTCATGGAGTAAGCTCGCTGACTCAGCAAAAAATCCTTGCCGCGCATATTGCCCTCCCGCATAAAGCAGGATCATGTCTGGCAGATCCGAATGCTCGATGGCTTGGCGATACAAATACCACGCTAAATCTTCATCAAAAACGGCCGTTTCACTCTGAGGATGGGACAGTAAACGGTTAGCATTTTGCACAATTTGCAAAATATCACTTGATATATAAGCTTCAATATCTATTTCACTCTTTTCTACCCAACAACTCAACCGTTGAAAAGAATGTGCCAAGCGTAACCGAAACTGAAATGGACGATCATCCCATTCTTCAATTGTTTGACAAATGGCTTGTCGCGTTTCGTAAATTAACCGCGGGTCGGCAAACACCTCTTTAACCAAATCGGCGGCGTCTTGATGTTGCGGATATATCGCTAATATTTCATAACAAAGAATAAGGCACGCTTTATATTCGGCCGTTTCATCTTGAAGTAAACGACGCGCTTCATCCATCATTTGCTGAATAAAATTTGGGTAAATTTGTCGGGTCAAGAAAACATCCTCATCTGCGATTAGTAAACAAGCTCGTTAGAAAACAGTTTACTATATGGCTCACATTTTAAGTGGGAACAAAATACAATCTTTCAAATACTTATTTTGTTCTTAAAACTTCTTACGCTTGCTCCATTATAAAAGATTCTCTGCCTAAAACGAGTTAGGACTTTTTACCTATATTTGGCTTTGACTTAGAATTTTTTGCGTTTAGATACGGCCGTTATATAATCTAATAAGCTTGACAATTAAACACTACAGGGAGCTGGGGTGTGCCCGGCTGAGAGGATGGCCTATCTGTCATCGACCTGCAAACCTGATCCGGGTAATGCTGGCGTAGGAATAGAAAGAATAAAATTTTCTATGATGTAAACCATGCCACCCAATCGGGTGGCTTTTTTGTTTTGGGCAGATGATAGCTTATGACTGTTTTAATTTTTGCAAACGGAATCATTGAAGATGTGCACTGGATACGGCCGTATCTGGGGCAGGCAACCGCTATCATCGCGGCCGATGGCGGCACACATCATCTCCATCAACTCAATCATCCACCAGATATCATTATCGGCGATCTCGATTCCCTTAATCCCAATTTACAAGCGTGGTTAGACCAACATGATGTGCAAATCATCACCTATCCTGCCGCCAAAGATGAAACCGATTTGGAACTGGCACTGCTTTACGCTGCACAAAATTACGCAGATGAAATTCTGCTCTTTGGCACTTTGGGTGGCCGACTAGACCAAACGTTAGCTAATATTTTGCTCTTAACACATCCTCAGTTATACGGCCGTTCTATCAAGCTCCTCACCTCTAATGAACGTGCGT
>JBNKHS010000245.1:0-6694 GCA_050290485.1 Promineifilaceae bacterium (SeqCode)
TTACTATCACTATTTTTCTTGCCAATATTTATCAATTAGGGGCAAGTATTCCTGCATCTGCTCAGACTGTACCTACCAGGACATCTACCCCTAAACCCACGGCGACAAAGACGCCTGGCAATGGAAACAATGGTGGTAATAACCCAACCAACACACCCATTCCTGTTATCCCAACAGCGACAGCAACAGCAACAGAAATTCCAGTAACGGCCGTTAACACGCCAGAAGGGGGCTACTATCCCACAGCCGAACCTTGCAGCAATCACCCTACTATCATTGCCTCAAACAACACCAATGTGCGTAGTGGACCAGATACCAGTTATGCAATTGTGGGGCAGATCGTCTTTTTAGAAGTACGTCCTATTCTTGGACGGGCGCAAAATGCCAATTGGTGGCTCATCTCTCTTGCAGATGGCACGGCAGGTTGGGTCTTTGATGAAGTCGTTACGGTCAATGGATATATTGATGTTATCCCTATTATGACCGAACCAGCAAGCAATGGGGAGATTTGGAACCCAACACCAAATCCAAGTTGTACCGTCACACCAACGCCAATACCGACAGAAACGCCTATCCCCACAGCAACACCTGATGCGATAACAACTGGGCGCACCGTGATTGAAGAAGTTCCAACAGAAACGGCCGTTCCCCCTACCGAACCACCCACCCTCGTCCCACAACCCACACGAGTCACCGACCCGACGGCAACACCTTCGCCAACACCCGTACCAATCGATCCTCCAGCCACAAGCAGCAATAGTAATTTGCTCTTTATTGGTGCAATTGGACTGTTACTCGTCGGGGGAATCATATTTATCGTTAAGCGAAATTAAAAGGACGTCGTAATGAGGGCTGAGTTACTTTGCCCTCATCACTTTCTACTTTTAACTTAAAAATGCCCGTCGTACCATCTCAACTTGGAAACGGTAGCCAGCATCGATTTGTACAATTAATTCGCGATGTTGTAAAGATTGTAATTTGGATTCAAGTACGGCCGTTTCCATCTTTAGCTCATTTTGCAACGAAGTAAGCGATACAGGTATACCCTCACCTTCTTGGGCCATAAAATCAAGAATATATCTTCCCAACATATCCACTTGATTTTGTTTAATATCGGCGAAAAAGAAACTGCCATGTGCAAGTGCTTCAGGAACGGCCGTTTCCACATCTGCCAATGTTGCTAAACGCCGCTGGGCAGGAAGTTGCTCATTTTTCAAGGCCACAATTTCAGCACACAACAACTGAACCAAGAAAGGATGTCCGTTCGTGAGTTCCAATACACGCTGACTTGCGGCGGGTTCATAGCGTAACGCAAAGTCTTGTACAGGTGCTTCCACCAACTGCCGTGCTTCAGACTCGCTCAAATAGCCAATATGAATCACCTGCACATTAATCAAATAACTCGCCCACCGTTGAAACTCATCGAGCGTATGCGAACCAGAAAGCAATACCTTAAAACGAGGCCGGTGCTGAATCAGATGGCGCATCATGCCTAACACAATTTCCTCATCTAAACGTGCTTTGGCCAAAACCCGCTCTAAAGCCTCGAACTCATCTAGCATCAACAATGCTAAATTATCGCCTAACCTCAGTTCAACCTCATCCAACCACTCCTCAAATTGGGTGAATGGGTCCAACTGCAGCATCTCTCTGGTCAACTCAGGTAAGGTCATATCGCGTTGCTTTAATGCAGATTGGCGCATGGCTCGCCCAATATTGTATAAAAATCCGACTTCATCTTGGGCGCGAGATGCAGGGCCTTGCAAATCAACAAACATTGGCAATATCCTTGTCGGCAGTAAACGGCCAAGATTATTCAACAGCGATGTTTTCCCCACACGACGCTGCCCATACAACAATAAAGGAGGTCGGCGGCGATCAAGTAACAATTGCTCGATGTGGGAACTCACCTCGGTACGCCCAATGAAGATCTCCTGTTTTTCGGTCAAGGGGACACCAATGATGTAAGGGTTATCAATCTCCTGCCGCATTTCTGCTTCTTCGGCCAACTGTCGACTTTGGCTGGCCACCACCTGCCTCCATAAGGCAGCAACAGGGCGAAAACGTTCAGCATATTGTTCATCACTACGGGTTAATTCACGTAACAACGTATCGAGGCGCTCTTCAACGGCCGTTAATGCCAACCGTTGATTAAAAGCACTTTCTTGTTGCAAAGCTGCAGCCACATCTGTACTTACACGACTAAAACTACGCAACAACGCACTCGCAGGCCCCACCAAATCAGACGTTGCCAATCCAGGATGAACATCAGCAATCATTTTCACATTTGTACAGTCCTCAAGGTGCTGCGCATCAAGCTCAATTTGTGCTTCTTGTGCCGCCCAACGCTGTCTAGTTGTACTTAAGTAGGCCATTGCGGTTCGCCCTTCGTTCAAATCGGCAGTCACAATTCTCAATAAATAATCATCCAAATTAAGCAACGGCAAGCGTTGAAACTCATCCCAAAACGCACTATGCCACCGGAAAACCAACATCGCATTGTTATCTTGAATGCGTGGTTTATCCATGCTAAGCAGCAATCGGTTCCAGACAAGGAGAAACGGATACAGAAGAACAGGACGCCACCATGCCAACGTCAGGCCAAGCAAAATACCAGCTAACCCAAATGCCAAGAAAGGCGCAAATGAAGCCCCTTCTGTAATAACAAGAAATAAGCCAGCGCCTGTTGCCAATGCACCTGCCATACCGCCGGACCAAGCTCCCGCCAGTTTTTCCGCCAAAACGTAGGGAAAGGCAAAAACGGCCGTCATAAACACCAACAGCCCCATGAATTGTGGTAGTCCACCCTGCATACCTGCATTGGCCAACCCACCCGTTAAGGCCATCACCAACGCCAACACACTGCCCGCCAGAATTCCTCCACGCCAATTCAAGGTACGCCATCCAACTGCGATTCCAAAAAGAACGGCCGTAAATAAACTCGACAACCAATTAAAGCGAATCAACGTCGCCAGCCACCCAATACCCAGCCCAATAAAAATACCGACAATAATCCCACTAACTTCCCTTAAAAGAGAAACAGAAACATCACGATCCCGCTTTTCTTGCGTAATGCCCATGCCAACGCCATAAGCAAGTCCGCCAGCCAAACCACTCATCACACCAATCAACGCACTGACCACAATGTCGATGGAGTATGTCGTACCACGCATTAAAAATTCACCTGTGGTATTGATAACAAGGCCACTACCTAAGCCCACAGTCAAAGCAATGGCAATACCCACTGGAACGCTAATAGCAACACTCCCTGCTAGAGTGGCTGCCAATCCCAAAATCACGCCCACCGTCACCCCCAACATCACGCCCAAAAAAATCGTTGATGTTGGCAAATTAAGTAGTCGCATCAAAACAACAAGAAAAAATGCGACAACAACAGGCCATGCAAATCCTGTCATAAATAAAAAGCGTAAAAAGGCTATATTTTTCCAATGGTGCCGCTTTAATTGGGCCACACAAAAATCTGGGGGCAAATTCGAATCAATACGTGCTAGATAGTTACGCCAAGCCGCAGGATGCACAAAAAGCCAAAACAGGAGACGAAAACTGCCAATAAATAGATTTTTTTGTAATTGTGGGGCGTCAGTATACCGCTGGTTTAAATCTGGTCGCATAGGTCAGCTAATCATCTTGGTTTAACGTATTAAACACAAGTCTAAACGATTCAAGCAACCAATGATAGAGGGAAAATGGAGTTATGAATAGGTTAATTTTTGCTAAGACTCCTAAAAAATGGCAAGCAAGACCTTTTGAATAGAACTATGATTGGCGCATGAAAAAATTCTTTCATCTTTTAAAACGATACCGAAAATTTATTGCTGGTGTTTTTGTTATTGGATTTTTGATTTTATTGTCACCATTTATATGGCGTAAAGGGGTGCAATGGCATTACGGCCGTTTTATTCATCCTGTCGCCACTGTGCCCGAAAAACCAGTTGCTATCGTGTTTGGTGCGGCCATTTACGGAAACGGCCGTTTAAGTGCCGTCTTGCAAGACCGTATGGATACCGCCATTGCCCTTTATGATCAAGGCTCTGTCCAAAAAATATTAGTCAGTGGCGATAATCGCTTTGAAAATTATGATGAACCGGGAGCCATGATCGCTTATGCGCTTCGCCATGGTATACCTGAAGAAGATATTCAACCAGATTATGCAGGACGGCGTACCTACGACACCTGCTACCGTGCCAAAGAAATTTTTGAGGTGGATGCAGCAATATTGGTGACGCAAGAATTCCATCTGCCCCGTGCACTTTTCCTCTGCCAAAACTTAGGCATCGAGAGTGTTGGCGTTGCCTCCGACCTTCATCCTTATGTCCTCTCTCGTTGGTTTGCCATCCGTGAGGTAGCTGCCACATCTGCTGCTTTACTCGACATCATTCAAAAAGAGCCAGCACCGATTCTTGGCGAAAAAATACCAATTCTGACGCAATAATATGATTTAAACCGTAAATTACACGGTAATCGTAGCCAATTTTACGTTTCAATTGTTCACCACATCTGCATTTACAGTTTTATTTCGCTTACCATATAATAGATACCAAATGTATTGGTAAATCCCGATCGTTAAATTCTTTGTTGTATGTCCTTTGTAACCATTCGGAATTAATTTAGTATTAACCAAAGCTAATTTAAGACCCTTCATCAATTCGATATATTGTGCGTAATGGTACATCGCATTCTAGCTTTACACTCTCTTCATCGTTCAACATCAAATACATCATAGAGTTTAACAAAACAATAAGCGGAATAAGGATGAGTATGAGCGATCAACAACCAACATGGATTGGCAAAACAATCGGCGGACGGTATGAAATAACCGAACTCTTGGGACGCGGTGGCATGTCTTCTGTTTTCAAAGCAAACGATCCCAATTTACAACGAACCGTTGCTGTTAAAATCATCCACCCTCATTTGTCAGAAAATCCAGAATTCATCAAACGATTTGAACAAGAAGCAGCAGCCGTTGCCAAACTGCGCCACCCCAACATCATGCAAGTGCATGATTTTAACCATGACAATGGTGTTTATTACATCATTTTTGAATATGTTGCGGGGCAACCCTTAGACACTAAGCTAAAGAACCTTAAAGAAGCGAATATCCGTATGCCCATTAAAGACGCGGTGGGATTAATGATTCCATTATGTGATGCGGTTGCTTACGCTCATGGTCGTAAAATGATCCACCGCGATCTCAAACCGTCCAATGTCATCATTGATTTACTCAACCAACCTATCTTATTGGACTTTGGCATCGCTAAAATCATCGGTGGTGACCATGTGCATACAGCCACTGGGGCAACTGTGGGCACAGCTTCTTACATGGCACCTGAGCAAGTTTTGGGCGAAGAAATCAACCATCAGGCAGACATTTACTCGTTGGGCATCATCCTCTATGAGATGACCGCAGGGCATCCCCCCTATGAAGGGAATTCTCCGCTCACCGTGATGATGAAACATGTCAACGATCCCTTGCCTGATATTCGCCTATCCAATATCAATTTACCAACTGCCTTTGCTGCCATGTTAGGCAAAGCGTTAGCCAAAAACCCAGCAGATCGTTATGATTCAGCCACAGAAATGGGAATTGCGTTGCGTGAATTGGATGAACAATTAGCATCTACTTCCACCACTCAATCATTTGTCGGATCACTCGTTAAAAAACCAACTGACGCACAACCCGCACCACCAATCACACAACCAGAACCTGCTGTTGCCGCACCACCGCCACCAGCAAAACCTGAGCCAGAAACGGCCGTAACGCCACCACCATCAGACACCGCACCTATTCCTACTCAACCCCAGCTGCAAACTGAAGCACCCAAGAAAAAGAATAATATGCTTCTCTACGGAGGAATCGGCGTATTGCTTTTTCTCATTTTAGCCGCAGGGGCATTTTTCTTGATGCGCGGTGGAGCATCAGAAACGGCCGTTGCCACCTCAGCCAACATGTCCCAGATTCCCGCAGGGACATATACAGTGGGCACCAATTTAACCGGAAATGGATATTCTCCCGCACGAACGGTTGAATTAGCCAGCTTCTGGATAGATCGCGAAGAAGTGACCAACGCCCAATACGCCACCTATTTAGAAAATTCTGGCGGAGAACCGCCCGCCACATGGAGCAACGGTGTTCCTCCCAGTGGCGAGGAAGATCATCCTGTACAGGGTATTACCTGGCAAATGGCCGCTGATTATTGTCAAACCCAAGGGAAACGCCTTCCAACAGAAACAGAATGGGAAGTTGCTGCTCGTGGCACAGCTAATCTGCTTTATCCTTGGGGCAGCAACACCAGTGCCATTTCCCTACCCACCTCAGGTACCTATCCTGTTGGCTCTAATCCTGCCAACCGTTCCCCCTTTGGCGTTTACGATATGACCGGAAATGTGTGGGAATGGGTTGACGAACCATATACGGCCGTAAATGGAGGTGAGCAAGTATTACGTGGTGGTGCGTATGACTTTCTCAAAGATATGGCCTACCGCTTACCCGGCGATCCTAACGTGCCTACCATGTACAAAACCGCAGGCATACGCTGCGCCGCCACAGATGTCGAAATCGTGGAAGACAATGATTTGTACGTTAAAGACGAATTCACAGATGAAACCACAGGCTGGCCTATTGTCGATGAAGGTAGTGTCCTCTCTGGTTATCATCCTCCAGACTACTACCACG
>JBNKHS010000246.1:0-6673 GCA_050290485.1 Promineifilaceae bacterium (SeqCode)
AACTAAAATATGCAGGGCTGAATGAATTGCCACCCATTGACATTTGTATGGAAGCAATTTTGGCAGGATGTGGCTTTGTGGCCCGTTCTTTTTCTGGTGATGCTAAACAAGTACGGGAGTTGCTCAAAGCGGCATTGAGCCATCGGGGAACGGCCGTATTGGATATCATCAGCCCTTGCGTGGCCTTCAACAACCATGACACCTCGACCAAAAGCTACACCTATGGCCGAGAACATGAAGAGCAGTTACACGATATCGGATGGGTTGCCCCCGCCAATGAAATTGAAATTGAGGATTATGATCCTGGTGAAATACGCATGGTCAAAATGCACGATGGCTCATATATCCAACTGCGTAAATTGGAAGAGGATTATGATCCGACCGATAAAATGGGGGCTCTGCACCGTTTGCAATGGGCAGAGCAAAAGCAGGAGTTTATCACGGGTCTCATCTACTATGATGAAAAACGGCCGTCTTTGGCAGAAATTAGCCATTTATCAGAAACGCCGCTCGCTCATTTAGAAGATGAAAAAATCCGCCCGCCTAAACAAGCGCTCGACGAGATCATGTCATCCCTCATGTAAATAAGAAAGTCGAGGTCCAGCCTCGGCTTTTTTTATTCTATTCATCGCTTTGTGTCACCCCTGTCATACAGTTGTTGCCTATGCGTCATTAAAATAGCAAGAAAGGATTTGCTATAATAGACCCTAGAAGAGGTGTCGAAAGGCGCTGTCACTTCAGAGTAGTATGTTTAGGAAGGTAACTGATGATTCAAAATGGGAATGGTGTGGTCGCAAAAAATGACACCTTACGTATTTTGATTGTAGATGATGTAACAGAAACCCGTCGTAGTATACGTCTAATGATGACGCAAATTCCTGAAACACGGGTTATTGCAATCGCCGATAATGGACAAGATGCCATTACCCTTGCCCAAGAAAAAAAACCAGACATTGCCTTTGTCGATGTCAATATGCCTGGTATGAATGGGTTGGATGCCATTGAACGAATGCTTCAGGTAAATCCTGATATGGCTTGTATTGTCGTGTCTGCTGAACGTGATCGTTTTACCTTACAAAAAGCAATGGATGTTGGGGCTAGTGCTTATCTTATTAAGCCGGTAACTATCGATTTGTTGTCTGGCAAAATTGATGCCGTTAAAGATAAAATTGCGGCAAGCCGTGCAAGGCACGCCGAGGTGGATCAGATGCGACAAGAACGGAATAAATTTCTAAAAGATTTAGCAGATGAATATACCCGTTCTCGTCGTGTAGATGCCAAAGCAATGGCTGTTTTTGAAGAACTAGCCCAAGATCCACGTTGTGAACTTCGCTATTTGAAAACGTTAGCGGTTATTTATATTTTCCGAAACGAGTGGGGATCGCTGAAACAACTGTCTGCACGTTTAGAAAATGCAACCTGACGCTGCCATACAAACTTTAACTTAAACCCAAACGGCCGTTCCCAGTTCATCGCTAGGAACGGCCGTTTTACTTTCCAACTACTCTGCTGTTTTCTGGATAGGATGAATTTTATTTGTCTTCTACTTTAACGGTAAAAGATCCCTTTAATACAGAAAAGCCATCCACCCCATTCATCTTTTCTAACAAGCTCATAATTGTGTCTCGCCCACCGCGCAAGGTAAGCGTTAACTCGACATCTTTATTTTGCGGACTATCCTTTCGTTGACGGTTATTCATGATCTCATCCTGCATGTTACTTCTATGCTCCGAAAAGTGATCAAAAAAAGCTTCCAACAAATTTGAAAAAGCTCCCTTGATACAAACTACACTGCTAGATAGCTAAAGGATACAAAATCAAGGGTTAGAATCCAACGGGTTATAGGTCATGATACTAATGTCCTGTTGATCCGAGGTAGGCTAATCCGTAACCAAATAGTCTGCACCAACCCAGCCACTATCGCCAGCAATTGTAGTCACCTTGCGCCATTGAATACCGTTCGCTTGCGAAGGTTCGTTGTCTAACAAATAAACCACGGAGCCTTCCGGCAAGATCGCTACTTCATTACCAGCTGGCGTATCTCGTAAAGTTAAACCAATGCCTTGTGTGCCGGCCACAATCGCTGCAGGTCTATCAGGAATAGTTGGAGGTGTAGGCGTCGCTGATAATACAGGGGGTTGTGCCAATATTGCCTCAGAATATGCTTGGGGATCATTAAAATGCGCGTAGGCTAATTCTGAAATTTGGGTAAAAAGAGGTGAGGCAATTGCCCATTCTAAATATTGTGGCGTGTAAAGCGACAAAGCCAGCAGGTAATCCCCGTTCGGGGAGTAAACAATACTGACATCCCCATAGGTGTCATCAATATAACCAATTTTGTGGGCAATGGACACACCTTCAGGCAAACCAGCTTCAAGGAGTTTAACCAACTCGTTCAACTGCATAAGCTCTAAAATATTTTGACATTCAGTCTGGGTTAAAGTTTGAGGATATACTTCCCGTAAACGGCCGTTATTCTCTTCTGCACATTGGTACAACATCAACAACAACTCGGCTAAATCACCGACCGTTGTTTGGCGGTAAATATCCGCTTTGGTCGTCAAGTCTGTCCGTTGATTGGCTGGGGTGAGATAGGTGTTTTGATGGTCAGGGCGTGGATCTAAATCGTACGGCACCGCAATAAAGGTATTAAAAATCCCTAACTTGCGCATCGCTTCCGTAACCATATCGCCCCCTATATGGGTATTATTGGGACCAATAACCGTTTTCAGTAATAAGTTCGCCGCAAAATTGCTGGAAAGGGATGTCGTTTGTGTCAGCAGCTTGGTTTGTTCAATATCTGGAGGATTATCTAAAGCGACGAATGTCTCGATTAAAATCGGGACTTTGATCAGGCTCATCCCTGCAATAGCCACATCAGGATTGTGGTCAATGCGCTCGCCATTGCTTAAATCGACAACGACATAACTGGCAACACCATCAAAATCCGCCAACGATTTTTCGATTTCTGCGGCTAAATAATCTAGTGAAGGCGGCGCGTATGCGGTATCAGGTGTTTCTTGTAGGAAAGGGGTTGGTTCGCTTGTCGGCTGAAACGGGACAGGGGTTGTTGTCGGTGTACGGGTTGGAAGCTGTGTTTGGGTCGGAACGGCCGTTTCTTCGACCACCTCACCCGAGCAAGCCACAAGGAGGCAGGCAAAAACAATAAAAAGGAAAATCTGTTTCATTACGCATTAACAAGTTCAGTTACTGGATCACCAACAGCAACTGCGCCTCCCTGAAGCACAGTTGCCAAGACACCAATCGGCTCGCCAGCCAATCCTGTTTTATCTTGCGCTGCTTCTAAACGAATACAGCCATCACGAGGGCCATTGATTTGAATAACGGCCGTATCCCCTAGTTGTAATGTCGTCCCTCGTGGCAAAGCAAGGAGGTCTAAACCATCTAAGATCACCTGCTCGCCAAATTCGCCAGGAGCTGTTTTATACCCCGCTTTGGCCTGCGCATCCAGCCAATTGACGGAAAGTAAATTGAGCTGCCGTCTCGGGTTTTTACCCGCTTTTCGATCCCCTTCAATGCCATGATTTGTAATCAGAACGGCCGTATCTACAGGCTCACGAATAAAATAATCGAAACGACCCGCTTCATACTCTTTTGCAATTGGTTGATACACAATACTGATAATTTTTGCCATCGTTCACCTCACACATGCCCAATTTTAACGCATCATGCCAAGCCAGCTAAATTACGGTAAAATGTTCTCATAAAACCATTTCATCCACAGATTACTCAGATTACACAGATAAAACCACTCACTCTCTCTTTCTCTGCGTACTCTGTGGTTCATTCTAGAGGGAAAATCATGCAAAATAGTTTATTTGATGAACGACCCACACCGTACACATCGCTTGACGAACTCATCGATCATATGATGCAAATGACGGATGATCCGCTGTATCCTGGTGGCACCAATATGGTCATCTGCCGTGGCAATCCCAATGCCAAATTAATGCTCATTGGGGAAGCTCCAGGCCCCCAAGAAAATGAGCAGGGCAAACCATTTGTCGGGCGCTCTGGTCAACTGCTTAACAAAATTTTGGCAGCTGTCGATTTTGATACGGATAATGATGTATTTATCAGTAACTCTGTGTTTCGGATGCCTCCGGGGGACGCAGGAAAAACATTCCGCAAGCCAACCAATGACGAAATTGAATATTACAAACCTTACCTGTTAGAAATTGTCCGTTTGATTGATCCCTTGATCATTTTGTTGGTAGGCAATGTAGCTACACAATCTGTTTTGGGCAAAACAGGGATTACCAAATTACGCGGGCAATGGTTTGATTGGAACGGCCGTAACTGTATGCCCATCTTCCACCCCGCTTATTTGCTGCGAAATCCCAGCAAGGAGCCTGGTAAACCTAAATCGTTGATGTGGGCAGATATTCAAGAAGTACGGCGAAAATTTGATGAACTAAGCGCGTGATGCGCCCCTTCGGCTTTGCTCAGGGCAAGGATGCGTGATGCGCCAATGACAATTATCATTCACGCATCACGCATCTTTTTATTTTTGCACGATGGGTAAGTAGGTGTGAACGTCTGTCGGGAACAGTGTGATTTCATCACGATATAAAACGTCACCGCCATCCATTGCTTCTAGCGTAATTGTGTAGTTTTGGTAGTTGGTTAAGTTGTTAAGTTGATAGCTCCGTGTTTCTTTAGCAATACCCGTGATGGGAGATACCGGGAAGCCTGAGCCATTGTAGGTGATACGCCAGGTGGCACTATTTGGCAATGTCCCATCAAACGCCCACTGTAAGTTGATCGTTTGGTCAGCGGGGGAACCGTACAGGCGCAATGTGGGCAAGAACTCATAAGCTCCAATTTCATAAGCATTGCCATACGGCCGTATTGTGCCATGTCTATCTGCGGTCACGTTAAAACTGCTAACATCCAACCCTGTTTCCACGGCAGGAGAGTCTGCTTGCAAACGATAATCGGCGGCAACAGCATCAACAAACTTGATGTCGGCAACATTGTTGGCAAACAAGTTATTTTCCATTTCCACATCTACATTGCCATTCAAGATACGCACATAATCTTCATTGGATTGCACGATAATATTGTTCTTGACATGATTCAGCGGCACCAAATCGGCATAAAGCGCCAACCCATGTTCTGCTGAATTGATGATTGTGTTGTTGATGAAATTAAATCCACTTACAGTTGATGGGGTACTGCGCTCATCACAGAAAATGCCATAAGATCCCGCATCCTTGACCACATTGTTGTAAAAGGTAAGTTCTCCTGTGGCCAAGACAATCAACCCATTTCCAGGCCCGCTTTCGATCCAATTGTTATAAACCACACCAGTTGTCCCTGCCCCAATTTGCATTCCGTTGTTTTGGTAATTGGCAAACGGCCGTTGTCCATAGAGCCGTACCGTATTGTCATGCACAGAAGCGCCGGGTGATGACCCGACTTGAATCCCCTCCGATCCGGTGTCTTCAGTAAGGTTGTTAAAAACCTCCAAATTTTCGATGAGATGACCGTAAACCGTCGTATCAACCCCATTACAATTGCGCACATAGCCATCGTAAAAGGTAAAGCCTATGTAGAAGCCTTCGCCATCATCCATGCCATGCGCATAATTATCATGGACGGAGACGTTCTCCATCACAAAGTTTTCGCGCCATGTGGCCGGATCGCACTGTGGATCAGTTTTGATCATGAACCCAGCAAACCCGGCATCATATACTTCAATATGATCGACTTCGACATCGGTGGTTAAGCCGCCAATGTACACCGTGCCACCAGAGCGGATGCCGTAAAAGTGGTCGGGATGACCCGTTCCTGTTAAACGGATATGACTGCTCGCAGATACGCTTAAATTTTTGCCTTGGGCAAAGTTGAGCTGCCCACCACAGTTTTTGATGACAATGGGATTTTCGGCCGTTCCGTGTAAATTCTCCAAACGCATGTTAGTGGTACGGCTGCCTGCTTCTAAACAAACCACATCACCCGGCTGAATATTGGTCACATTGCCGTCCAATTTATAGGTCGTCAATGGCAAAGTGTAATCGCAGTTGCACCCACCGTCGGACGACGCCGAAACCATTTGCACCATCAGCAATCCAAACAGACTCATTAAAAATAAAAGGGTTGATCTTCGCATCATTTATTCCTCACACTTTGTTGGGGAGACAGGAGAACTCACCAAATGCTAAAATGCAATAATCTCTGTAACTAACGCATCATTACCCTAATGAGAACCATTTTTCCTCTCAATAGGTCAATTGTCTTATAGAAAATTGCCATTTCCCTTACTCGCAATCTGAAAGATTTCTCTAATTGGTTGACAGGAAACGGCCGTTCAGCCTAAAATCACGCCGAGAACATTACAGGTTGACATAAAAGAAGGTTTGTATTGACACAGTTAGACAAAGCCGCCGAGCGCGGCCATCCCAGCTACGTTTGGCGTTCAGGACAGGAACGTCGTTTTCACATGATCCAACAATGGATCAATCTAGAGAATGCCGTAATCTTCGACAATGGGTGTGGGTTGGGTACATACCTCCGCCGCTTTTCAGATTATTCGCCGACTTGCTTTGGGCTAGAAATTGAACATGAACGCGCCGTGCAAGCCATTCCAACTGGAAACGGCATTGTCCAGGCAGCAGGAGAAACCCTACCATTTCCGGACAACACCTTC
>JBNKHS010000247.1:0-6649 GCA_050290485.1 Promineifilaceae bacterium (SeqCode)
AGCAATGTGAGGACATAACTAACGCGCAAACTGTAGTACATCAAAATCCATAGGGTGAAAAAGGGCACAAAGGTGGTGATGATTTGACGCACACTTTTGCTAATCTCTGGCGTTTGATACGGCCGTACCCAACTCATCCATGCTGGTTTCTCTTTTTTTCTTTTAATTACGGGTGCTGAATTCAACGTCATTCTAAAAACTCTCCAAATATGTAATTCACAACAACTATTTTGAGTTAAAGCTTACAGAATGTGAATTACTTAAGTGAAAACGTAGTAATCGCCTCTTGTTATTTCAAAAGCTTTGCGTTTTCACACATCATCTCCAACCTAGAGTTGGATACCAATAAGTACAACACCTATTTACAACACAGTAAATGGGGATTTGTTGCGTAAACAAAAAAATTGCTCTTCCTCTATGAGGATACAATGAGTTCCATTGTGGGTCGAAATTATTTAAGTCCTATTCAGGGAGGACATTGGTCATGGCATGGATACGCTTGTCATGAGGGAGATTGGGGAGACGCCCCAGCGGGGACGTCTCTACAAGATGGTAACATCCAATTATGTCAAATAATCCTGGCAAAGGGTGAGCGATTCAGCAATGACATCACGCCCAAAGGGCTGATGATCAACTGTCGGCCAAGAAAGCACCCAACGAATGAGACGCAAGGAACGTTCAATTTGGAATGCTTTCATTTCTGTATCAAGGTTGGGTGGCAACGGCCGTATTTCCTCATATCCGCGCAAAAATGCATCACGCAGCTGCGCTCCATCTGGTCGTGCCTCAATATAATTCATCGTAATCGCCAAATCATTGCTGAATGGCGCAATTTGGCAATCGTCAAAATCAATCACACCAATGTCACCCGCGCAATACAAGCAATTATGAAAGTGCAGATCGCTGTGAATAAGGCCAAAGTTTTGAGTCGTATCCACTTGCTCAATGATCGCGGCCACCCTTTGTGCTGTAGCTTCACATAAGGCAATATCATCATTGCTTAACACAGAACGCGCATGGGCATCAATGTTGGGCCAATGTCCCATCCCTGGCCAATCGTCATGCTCTCGTTCTGCGCCCGCTGGTAGTTGAAAGCTGCTGGCATGTTGGTGCAACGTTGCCATCACACGCCCCATTTGGCGCACATTTTTACGATTGATATAACTGCGTAACGGCCGTCCTTCTAACCAATGGAACAAGACCACTTGCCGCTTGCCAGCCACGCCATCGCATTCAATTTCCTGAATAAAACGGCCGTCTTTCGTTTTGACTGGTTCGGGTACAAACAAATCCGTATCTTGGCGTAAAGCCGCCAGCCAATGTAACTCACCTAAAACTTCATTAGTGGGTTTAGGGTAATCAGATGAAATGCGGCAAGTGTAGGTGGAAACGGCCGTATCCACCCGAAAAACCGTATTCTCTGTATCGGAACAAAAACGAAAATCAGCGTCATCGATACCAAACGCCGTTAATGCGCTTTGGCCTAATTTCTTTAATCGTTTACGCTGACTTGCACGAGATAATTCTGCAAAATCACACATTGATCACACTTCTTGCAAATAAAACGTTGTTATTTTAGATAAATCAACCTGATATCTTTTCATCTTAAAAAACTCAGCAAATGGAATCTCATACATCCCTTCGTCATAAACCAGATAACCAGCACGAACTGCTTTCGCATCCCAGCCAACAAGCTGTGCCATTTGATCTAAGATTTCATAAGGTCGGGCAACATTTTTCCACACCTGCTGCAAATCATCCCTCTGCTTAGGGTTATAAAGATAATCCACCCATTGGCTAGTTTGGCCGTGAAAATCAGCTTCCTCATAATTCAGTTCTGGGTGTTTCCTTTTTAATCCTCGAATGTACATTTCAGGTGCATTGCAATATTGATCAACGCACTTGCCATTGCGATGGAGAAAAATGTTTAGGAAGGAATCGTCCCAAACGGAAAGAGAAACGACGCTCCAATAATTAGCTAATGAAGATAGCAACATTTCATGATCCGGTGCTGCCGAATCGTAAACCCATACCCATCGTGTCGGTGAGCCAATGACGACAACACGGTCAGATTCTTCCTCTGACACAGTTAACTGATACCCACTATCTCGCCAGAAATCTGATACGTGTTCAAGAAGTTGGAGGTAATTTTGCATTTGTTGCTGCTTATTACCGCAAAAAAGTTGTAGATTGTAAAAATCGTATCCCATCAATCCATCCTGTTTTGACTAAATCAAGATTCAAAATCCACTTCTAATTCCCAAAGCAACTTGCCAGTGAAAATATCGACAGCTTTAATACGGCCGTAAACCGAACCATACACAACTGTATTCTCATACACCGTAGGAAACAAGGAGATATCTTCCATTGTGTACAAAATTTCCTGTGTGTTCAAATCGAGCGCATGAACTTGAAACGAAAATCCTTCGGGGAACCCATTGTCCATCAACGGAAACTCAATGAGGAAAGCGATATGATCTTTGCCCGGGATGGGGCCATCGAGCCAACCATCGTACGTGGCATGCCAAACTTGCTCACCAGTCAAACGATCCACACCATATACGTGTTTATCCTGGAAGGTAGCGTAATAGATGACATCATCATACAAGGTCATGTAGAAACGAGATCCCGCATTGCGCCAATTCTCTGTTTCTGCTTTGAAGCGCCAAATTTGTTCGCCTGTTTGCCGATCAACAGCAAAAAGACTGCCCGTCCAATCGACAAAGTAGACAAAATCATTCGTAATGATCGGCGAGACGGTCACAAACGGAACTTGATTAGAGCCGCGTTCCCCTTCAGGAACTTCCTGATCAGGGATAAAACTTTCGTTGCCAAACCCAATCTGGCCCGTGTGGTAATTGTCTGTTTGTGAGCGCCACACCTCAGTGCCCGTTTTTATATCAATGGCAAACATATACCCGTTCCAACTCCCCACATAAAGTGTGCCATCCACAATCGGGGTTTCAACTTGCTGCGTTTCTTCTTCAAGGAAAAAGCGCCAGACTTCTTTGCCTGTCTCTACATCAAGAGCATAGACGTTGAAATCTTCGCTCGTAAAATAGATGATGCCATCTTGGATCGTGGGGACGCTGTTTGTGTATTTGTCCCGAATTTGATGCTCGACATCTCCAGCTGCAAATTTCCAAATTTCGGCACCCGTTTCGCTGTCCAATGCATAAAGATTACCTGATTCGCCACCAAAATAAACACGGCCGTTTTCCACAAGCGGCGCCAACAAAACGGCTCTCCCTGTGTCGTAACGCCACTTTTCTTGCCCGGTTTGTAAATCATAGGCGTAAAAAGTGCCGACACCTGTGCCAAAGTAAATGGTGTTGTTAACGAATAGCGGTGTGCCTATACGAATATCACTCATTTCTTATTCCTTAGGTGGTGTTGGTGTCAATACGGCCGTTTCTAATCTCGAAAGATTACCCTAGTACCTCACCCACACAAAGCAAATCTTGCCCAATCTGTACCGCATCTTCTGCTTCTTGCGCTAGCTGTAACATGAGGCGTAGGCTGTCCGCGTCTTGGATCATCATTTCAATACCAGGCAGCATCCATACCTGCGTCGTCACGCTTTTGATGGCAGCAACTGCTAAGCCAGCCTCCTCAAATTCGGTCATCAGTTCATGGGGTGTATGGAAATACCAGCCAGGTGCTTTGTTGCGGATACCATGCTTCATCTCTTCTTTAACGATCCGGCGGTACTCTTCCTTCAATATTTGGCCGCTATGCACACCATAAAAGTACCCTGCGTACCGATTGATGCCAAACCCTAGAATACGGCCGTTTGCCTTGAGCAAGCGCTTCATTCTTTGTAAAACAGCAATGCGCTGCTCGCGCTCAACAATGTGATACAGTGGTCCATGCACAAGAATAAGATCATATTTTTCTGCTGACTCAAATGTTTGCGCATCGCCAAGCAAAACCTGTTGCAGTTTACGTTCACGTGTCGCATTATGTTGCAACGCTTGCTCAATATGATTGGGCGCAATGTCCAATAATGAAACACGATGGCCTAAATCCGCAAGAAAAAAAGAATACACGCCATTCGCGCCACCCACATCTAAAATCGTCATCGGCTGCTCTTGACAATAGCGCGAGATGAGCTCTTTTGTCCGTAATTCCTGAATGACCCCAAACGGATCGCGATGGCGTGAACTCTCATTATATTGATTGACATAATACTCAACGATATCATCACTCATTGTCAATCTCCTCATTTCTAGTAGACAATGCCTCTAACCAAGCAACCGACTTTTGCACATCCTGTCCACCAATCTTTACTTCGCGTCGATAATGTAAATGCAACAGCAAATGAAAAAGAAAAAAGAGCGTAACAGCCGCAAGTATGCCGATAGCAAATAGGCGCTCAAATTGGGGCGTCGCTAAGTAGGAAACAGCCAAATAAAAAAACATAAAGCTACCAGAAAGCATAGATGACTTAAAACTTTTGTGACTCGCTTCTGCTTTCGATTGAGGTTTTACGAGAGGATCATCCACACCGCGAATAACACAAATTAACACCCCAACATACAGTCCAATTAAACTTGCTGGAAAGCAATTTTCACAACTAGGGTTGTTACCATTGGGGTTGAAAGGGTCTGCTATATACAAAAACAAGATACCCAAGACACCAACTAGCAAAATTAAATCGATTAAAATCATTTTATTTCGCTTATTCATGAGGCTCCTCCACAATATTGTATGGCAAAGAAAAACGTTTTGTACCTACTAAAGATGGATCTCTCCCCCTCCGCACGAATGGTTCCTGTTGCTTATTCCCTCAACAAGATGTTATTTGACAATTCTCACGCTTCGACTTTGTTAATCAAGCAACCATTTTAATGCTTCCACTTCGTCAGTAAACAACTGTAGGGTGGCTGAAACATTACCCTCGATCATTGCTAAAAATTGCCGACCACTACCAAATGCCAATCCCTGACTGAGCAAAAGCGCGGTGCGGCTCTGGCCTATCTTGTTGTCATTTTTCTTGTGGTTGGCTCCCGATTGGAACATTGTTTCAAAGGTGACACCTGTAAAATCGAGCTGACGATGGTCAAACAGTGCTGACATGCCTGGCTGCCATTGTGGATGCGCCAAAATGTCTTGCACCATCTGCCGTTGCTTGGCTGGGTTGTACTGTCCAGACGTATTGATACGCACATATTCATCTTCATAAAAGGTAATTGTCCAATTCATTGACACTACTGCATACCCCCAATAATTTATCAATGATATTATAAACAGAAAACGGCCGTTTAAAAGCGGCCATTATACCTACTCAATACTCATACACGGGGCACAAATACGGCCGTACGTTTAAGTTACTAGGACGCAGCGCTCTCAACGTCGAAACGTGAGCTACCAGAGAAAAATAAAAGGGCTAATATTGACGCATTAGCCCTTTTTTGTTGCCTCACGTAGAAACGCAACCACCTCTCACTTGAAGTCATTTGGAGGCTATTTTATTCTCAATCCTGAAATACAGTTCGGATAACTTTTCCATCTGACGAAAAGTCGACCCGAAACGCATGCCACTTTAACGGATGACTGTATGTCCACGTGGGTAATCCGTTGTCGAGCCGATTGCTGACAATATCTGGCTTACCCAACAATTCTTCCACTTCATGCATGCTGTCAGCTTGTGAGACTGAGTACACTTTACCCAAGTCAACAGGAGAGCTATCATGTGACCAAAATACAAAACCTACAAAGCCAGCAAATATTATGGCACCAATGACTAAAGCAAGAGCAATAATATTGAAGGTTTTCTCGTGCTTAACATTCATAATTCAAATTCCTTGTTATTGTTGTTCAGGAAAAACAAAGTGTAAATACTGTTAATTTTAGATTACGATTAATAATCAAGTTTAGCAGGGCGTTTTCCCTACGTTCGTATCATCATCATTATTTTTCTTGTGCTGTAATGAGACAAAATAACAACAAACCAGTGATATGAACCCTGAATTTTAGCCTATCATAAACACAATTATTTAAAAAACTAGACAGCTGTTCCCATGTTTGACTTTGCCCCATGGCTAAGTTAGAACTCGCGCAGTCGTGCCTCACAAAAGATGCCCCGTTCGTCTAGTGGCCTAGGACGCAGCCCTCTCAACGTCGTACCCTATAGGTACTAGTACCAAAACAAAGCCCAAAATCACACCTAAACTAATCAAGAAGCCCACTTTTTTACAATTTCATACTACAAAACAAAAAGGGCTAATTTTTATGAATTAGCCCTTTTTGTTTATTGTCCTAATTTAAAAACTAATCAAACACTGCCACGACAATAATAGATAACCTCTGAACCTTCATCTATAGCGATAGCACGCCACCAGCTACCATTATCTGTATCAATTTGTTCCATGTAACTGTAAGTAGCATTTGCATCTGGTTTCTTGTCCAACATACTACTCACACTCATGAGTTGTGCCTGCGTCAAAGTACCCACATACCATTTAGACGTATCGTTCCAACTTACTGGTGGAAAACCATTTAGACCTTCCCGTCGTAATTTCCCAAGATCTTTTTCTGACAATGTAAATGAAGCGCACATGGAATAGTCACCAAAAATATCGGCGACATCAGCATGCGCTTCAATGATGTGTGCAGATGATGGTAACGCATATTTGTAATCAACTGT
>JBNKHS010000248.1:0-6625 GCA_050290485.1 Promineifilaceae bacterium (SeqCode)
AGATATCGTGATTTAATCGACATCGACCACAGCAACTAAAATCAATTTGTACGTAACTTTCTCGCGCCAAATAAGACGATAATCAACACAAACCCAATAAGTGCCATTACCCAAACTTCGAGACCTGTGTCCGGTAATGTAGAATCTTTGCCCCCTTCGCCACTGCCTGCGGAGATTGGTGTAGGTGTTGCAGTAGATGAACCACTGCCGCCAATAATGATTTCACCATTACCATCGCTGCTGTCACCATCACTTCCTTCGCTGGAGTCAGTCCCTTCATCCGTAGTTCCTTCTCCGCTCTCTTCCCCATCTACACCTTCGGCAGACTCTTCACCGCTACTGTCTCCTGTTCCATCACCTACATTGCCTTCATTTACATCTGAAGTAGGGGTCGTTCGGTCAACAACAGGTGTTTCGGTTGGTTCTATTTCTGGTGTTGGTGTGTTTGGCTCTGGTGTTTCTGTTGGATTGGCTGCTGCTGCTTCGGCCGTGTTTGTCATTTCCATGACGGCAATCGTTACAGCCACATTCGTTTCTTCCACAACGGCGTTTGTCGCTTCAATCGCAGCAATTGCATTTGCTTGATCTGTATTGGCACGCCTTGACATAACGATAGCGGCGATGCAAATTAAGGAGAGCACGAATGCACCAATTAAAACACCTAAGACAATAACAAATGGTCCTGAGGAACTACTACTTGAACTATTTGATTCTTCTTCACCATAAAAGTCATCATCTATAAAATCATTATCAAAGTCATCGTTGAAGTCGTTGCTCATAAAATCCTCCGTTTCGTTCTTTTCAGCAAGGCTGAATGCTAGATTTGACAGCTTTATACAATTATTTCTAAATTATTGTAGGGAATAAATACAATAGATTCATCCCGTAGTTGAACATCCGCCCCGCGTGATTTAATGTTAATAAGGGTTGTTTGTGATTTTTGGTAGATGTTTGTTATCTCACCAATTTGCCCCGCATAAGGGTCTCTTAAAATGCGTACTTTGTCGCCAATAGTTAAGGGTTTGTATAAGGGTGTTGCGCTTCCCCCAGGTTTGTCTGCCTTTTTGGGGATAATAATTTCTGGCCGTTCGCCACGAACCTCATCATAAATACCAAAAAGCGAAGCATCTGTGCCTTCGAGCTCTTTCAATTTTGAAAATATGAGAGAGGACATGCCAAATGTACCGACCCCATCTGTTAAGATGATGGGGAAAGGAAGATCTGTACAAGCATGACATAATTCTGATGTCATGCTTCCAATAATCATGCCATGGATTTTTGACTCCAGCGCTTTTTCTAGAATGTCTAAGCGATCTAAACGACCCGCAACTAATATTTGTTCTTCTTGGGCTTGGGCAATGTGACCCATGCCTAAGGCTGTATCTCCTGTTCGGGAGGCGATTTTGAGTGTGCCTATGCTTTCTTTTCCAGACCCCCATATACCTTGAACCAAACATCCCTCGGTCTCTATGACAACACCACGATCGGCAATCGAGGTAACGATGGTGCCGGCAACCATAGCCCGCAGTTCTAACCATTCTGTGCGTCTCTGGATGATAATACGGCCGTTATTCATTTCATAAAACATACCGTCTACCGGTGAGGTCACTTGCAGTTTACCCAGGAAACGCTTTTTCTCAGCTAATACTTGCCCAATCTCGACGGATTCCCCTTTAACAACGAGCAATTGTTCCTCAACTTCTTCTGGGAGAATGTTGAGTTTGTCACTGATGGGAATCGTGTGAAAATCGGTTTCTAATGGGGTACGGGCAACAGCTTGGAACGATGTCACGCTTTGGCCAACACGTACAACCACTTCACCCCCTTTGGGTAAAATGCGTTCCCGCCTAATTTTCATTTGCGGATGGACAATGGTCGCTTGGGTTAGTAATTTCATCATTATCCTCCCAAATCCCAGAGCCATTTGCGCACAAGGCTGCGTCGATCTGCCTCATCTTCCGGTAGGGAGAGGGGGCGACCGCGGGCATCGACAACTAAACCACCGACGGTGCCACCGTACACAGTGATTGTGGTGCCATTGCCAGGACCAAACCCAATATCAAAGCGACCTGTGGGGGATATGGTGACTTTGGCTGCTTTGCCGGGGGTGATGGGTATATTTTCAATACGGCCGTATTCAACACCATCTTTCATTGTGCCACCACCCTCAAATTCAATTTCAAATTCCAATGCAGTTTTACCAATTTGTCCTTTACCTGCAGGGGCAATGACCCAGCCTAGGTTTGACAAAACGGCCGTTTCCAACACTTGTACGACTGCTGATGGTTGTTCAACTGCCAATGTGCCTAGCGCCGGTAAAATATTATACTGATCGAGCGCTACTGAAAAAATACCAGTGGGTTGTAACGCATCCAATAACAACAGCATGCTTTGTCCTGGACGAGGGGAATTAGAGAATAATGCACCTCGTACCAAAAGCATACTAAAAGGAGACAACTTACTTTTTTCTTGCCATTGCCAATCCTTAGCCGTGCGTTCTAAGCCAATACGAATGAGCTCTCGCGCCGCACCTTGCTCTAAATGTAAATCCCTTTCTGTCATCGGAATGGTGGTTGGATGCAGCGATTTGTTGAAAATGTAATCCATCGTTTCTGCTGAGGATACCTCTGAAGGAATCCATTGCATAATCGATTCAGGGGTGGTTAATTCGTTCAAATTGCGAATGGGACGCCCTAAACCTAAATCAGTGTGAATAGAAGGCTGGATATCATTGCCATCAGACCAGGCAAAGGTAAGGCTGTTGCTTCCCAAATCCACACCCAAAACGCGCTGGTTGTGAAGTGCGGCAAAATATTGAACGAGCCCGGCAAATGCCCTTGCTGTGGGCAGCATGGGGTATGAACTCCAATCAACAAGTTCATGAATGCCTTGGATGCTTCTAATTTTCAGATCTTCATACAACTCCCCTGTCACCCGCATCACATCTTCAAGTTGTTCAACTTCTAAAGATGGACGCACATTGTTGGCAACATGGACGTTTGCACTTTCACCCACTAACTGACGCACGGGTTCACGTAGATTGATATTTCCTGCATAAATGAGTTGTGGACGTTTTGTATTAGAATGTACTTTAATGCCCAAACTAACCAGTTCGGTTAGCTGGAGCAGCCGATTTTCTGCCCCACCATCCGTACCACCTGTAATGATGTATAAGTCAGGTTCAGCTTGGAGTAAGTCGGCTACTAAATCTTGTTCTGAGCGTTTGTCAGCCAGACTAAATGCATCGACTTCCTCATAATAAATGCTTCGTAACGCTTTCCGTGTACTTATCATGCTCACTTCTTCAAATAGCCCGACAATGAGTGTGCGCAGTGGCGATGCAGCGCTTGAGACAACGGCAAAACGATCAACGCCAGAAAAGTCGGGTTGTGTTGGGCGAATGAGTGCCCCTTGGTCATTCAAAAATTGGCGACCTGTAATTTCTGTGAGCTGTTTAATGGCTTCTTGTACACCTTGTGAAATATCGTTCCATGGCGGCATGCCTGTAGAGGGAACAGAGGCTTTGGCAATAATGCGGTATGCTTGACCTACAGGCTCTATCAAGACAACATTTGTTGTGCTGCTGCCACAATCTGCGATAAGAAATGAGTAGGTACGTTCTGGCGCTTCTGGAATCATGATAAGAATTCAGTCAAATAAAAGTTGATACGATCAGCCAATAAAACAAGTGTTGTACTTAACACAGTTGCGAAAAATGCCCCAAATGTAATCATTAAAACAGTTTGACCTATGCGCGTGATAAGACGTTGTACTCTTGGTTGTTCCCAAGTTTCATTATCTTGATTACGTCGAAATAGTGGGGTGAATTGAAAGGCAAGTAAGGTGCAAATAGTGAGTAAGGCAATGATGATCCCTTGAACAGGATTGTCGGTTGCAAAATCAAAGAGCTGGGGAATAAGTGTACCAACCAATGCGCCAACTAGGGCAACGGCCGTTCCTACACCTACGAGTAAAGCTAAAGTTAGATTACTAATCCAGCCCAGTTTTGGTAATCGCCGCAAAAACAACAGGATAAGAAAGATAAGCGGAATAAGCCAATTGATCGCGCTGACTTGTGGATTGTCGCGCGCTTCGTTGATGACGGGCAAGATGACCCGTTGCACAACCACAATTGTGGCGTAACCTGCACTAACACCAACTAAAATGTGGACAGCAATACGATACAAAGGGTTGTCACCGATGAGATAGCTATAAATGAGTAAGGTCAATATTAACCCGACAATGAGGCCGATGGTTTCATTCATAAATTCTAACTTTTGCCTCGGTTTGATAAACCACGAACCCCATAAATGATAAGGCCCATTAGTAAAATAACTGCTGTGAAGAGCTGCCCAAGCAATTGGGCATTGAGCAGTTGGTCGACGTTATCTGTTCTCTGCCCGTTACTTATTTCCTGATAAACGGCCGTATCTAAAATACCCGCTAAATATCCCGACAATTGACCCGTGCTGAAATAAGGCGCTGCTGACGGAGATAATGACGTTGTCACGCCCGCACTCATCAACATCTCCTCATCATTCCCAACCTGTTCAATCCAATTGGTCAGACTGTCTTTATTGCCGGTTAAAATGATCACAAGCCCGACATTATTTAAGAGCTGTCTCGTTTCTCGCTCTACAGGGTATCCGGCCAATGTGCGACAGCCAGATTCACCTGTCAGGCAATCGCTCAATTGTCGTAATCCAATTGCGTTACCTGGTAAGTAGCCTAAATTTGTGGCCCCATGAGGAGCGCCAACACTTTCAGCTAGTGCAGTTCCCGAAGGGTATTGGCTGATTGTCAATATCTCACGCTCTTGATCCTCAAATTTTGCGAGCAACGTTTCTGCTTGAGGGGATAATTCTCCAGAATAAGCAGGTGTATATTCAAATGCAATCAGTACAGGCGTTGTATCTGTATCATTAATCGCTTCGTCTATGGCAACGACTGCAGGCGATATAGCTGTAAATGAACTTTTTGCAATTGGGAAATAGCGTAATCCCAATACAATAACGCCAATGAGCAAGATGGTTAGCAATAGACGCAACCAAGGTGCGATTGCTCCCTTGGTTTTCTTGGCTAATACATTACCTTGCGTCGCTTCTTCATGCGTAATTTGTTGTAACAGCGAGACTTGTTCCTGTTGTTCTGGCGTTACCGTAAATGTTTGTACTGGGTCAATCTGATGGGGTTGAACGATTGCAGTTTCGATGGCAATAACACCACGCAAGCCGGCTAAAGGACCTTCTGTTTCTTCTGGTCCTTCAGGAATCGCATGTTGTTGTGAGGGGGTCTCATCGAGCTCTGTTGGACGTAACTCTTCAACCCATTCTGGCATTTCAGCTAAAGCCAATGTCGAGGCGATGGGCACGGAAGGAGGAAGATCATCAAGCATAGAGACCCAATCATTATCATCACTTGTGTTTGGGGTGTCGTTACTATCCGCTTTTAACCAATCAGGAATTTCTGGGTTTTGATCAATAGATGGCTCACCAAAGGAGGCAACGGTGGCACCTGTGGTGGGATCAAGCTGGTCTTGCATGAGCCAATCGGGTAAGTCGCCCCCCGCAAGATCAGTAGGTAGACCTTCTAATGTTTCCGGAATATCTGGTTCAAATGAAGCCAGGGAGCCCCCAATATCGCTGGCGATGCTGTTTTCACCAGGGCGCATATCTGCGATCCAATCGGGGAGTTCTTCATCACTGGCAAGTGGAGGTAAAGCATTATCGCTTTGATCAGGAACCGCATCTAGTTGTGACATCCACTCCGGCATGATGCTCTCATCATCCATACTCAGGAGGGATTCATCATCTTCAATGTCGTCTGTGGGCAGCGATTCAGCGATGAACTGAGATGGTGGTTCATCCGCTATTGGTGTAACGGATTCTGAAGATACGGCCGTATCTTCTTCTTGCTCATACTCTTCTAAATCTGCCTCTGCATCAAGAATGAGCTGCCCTGTATCGAGTGCAGACAGATCTGATAACCAATCGGGATCGCTAGCATGTTCATCTTCTGAAAATGGTGCTGTAAAATGGTCAGCAACAGATGGTTCTTCTTCAATGCCCAGAAAATCGTCTGACAGTTCTGGCACATCAGAAGCGATGCCACCTAAATCTGCCAGCCAATCTGTTTCTGCATTTTCAACCAATCGCTGTGTATTGGCTAAACTTTCGGTAAGTGCGTCGTCTTTTTCGGAGGAAATAAGAGAACCGCTATCTTGCTCTGCGGCAGAGAGCCAATCCGGCAAATCTTCTTCTGTGGTTCCTTCTTCGTCAAATAAGGTGACAAATTGGTCATCGGTAACCGTTTCCCATTCCGGAACGGCCGTTTCCGGTGTGTCATCCGTAGCTTCTTCGTCAAACAGATCATTGATGCGGTTGGCGAATTCACCTTCACTTGCTGATTCATCTTCGGTGAAGTCATCCCACCAGTCGTCATCATCCGAGCTTTCTGGAATGCTGGTTGCGAACTGGTCTGATGGTGTACTGGTTGCTGTGTCGCTCTCATCCGTAATGTTTGACCACCAATCATCATCAGAATCGTCTGGTTCTGGGAAGGAATCGGTTAAGTGAGGATCGGCTACACTTGCTGCATCGCTTGCTTCTGGCTCACCGTCGATAGA
>JBNKHS010000249.1:0-6608 GCA_050290485.1 Promineifilaceae bacterium (SeqCode)
TTTCTTTTCGGTTTTGGTTTTAAGCAGCGTTTAGATTTGCGATCGGTAGGATTTATATGGTCTCCATACATTTGGACAAAGGAGAGTAAATAGAATCCGCTGAACGATAAAAATATGGCAAAATCGGACACTACCGATATTCAGACTGGAATCAGAATGAAGACAATGATCCAATAAAATACTAAGATTAATTGTAACCACAACGGAGTTTTTGCTAATGCACGATGGACCCAAACTCTGTTACTATATTTTCGAGGCGTACCTATTTTAGGAGGATGAATTGAATTTGCTAAGCCAATAATGGCAAATAGACTTAACATTAAGATGAAACCTGTATAATCTGGAAATCCACCATATTTGTGCAGTGGAATTGAAATTAGTGCCAAAAAAATACATATTAAAAATCCAGCCAAAGTTAAAACGAGCAAGGTAACGAAAGGCGTTTTTCTAATCACAATAATCTTTGTTTTAGATTCTTTGAGATTGATCTGGAACTGTTTGAATGGGGGGTCATGTCATCAAATATTGCGTTGGATGATTCTTCAAGGTTTTGTTTTTCTGACATATTATATTTTCTCTATCTCGAAAGTAGATTTAAAAAGTATTTTCCTTCAGCCATAAAATCTAGCACTTGTTCTTTTGAGCGTTTGGTTTGTTTCTTTTTGGATTTCATTTCAATTAATACCCAACGCCCATTGCCACACAGTTGGATGTGTGGATTTTCGTCGTAATATTGGATGGTTTTCTGATTAAAGATTTTCTGGACGGCATTTAAATCTGGCCCCTGAATGACAATATTGTCAGATAAGATGCCCGTTATCCAACCCCGCTTGATCATGCCCATATCAGCCCAAGAGCGTTCGCTGAACCAGAAATGGGGGATTGTTTGGGGTACAAGATCCAGCAACAGAAGAGTTTGTTTAGGCGAGACTCTTGTATTGTTTCTTTCAACAACAATGTATTGAAAATCAAAAAGTATAGCGGGAACATTCGAAACGTGTCCCGACATCACTTGGGTGATGTAGATTTCATTTCTGTTGAGTTCTGGTGGTAGCAATAATTTTTCTTGTAATTTTTTGATAGGAATAATGCCCACCGGTGGCTTTACATCCCAACGTAGGACGTCACGAATATACATTTGATTGCTTTCACGAGCCTGCCTGATGATCATATGCAACTGCTCATAAAAGATCTGCAATCTCGTTAATATACTCCCTTTTGGTAGGGTGCTCACGATTGGCTCCTTAGGTCAATACGGCCGTATCTCAAAACGCAAAATCAATCCTTAATATCATAATCTGCCCATACTCCGTGTCAACTATTTTCGCCTAAAAATCATTACGCCCCTTGCCAAACCGTACGAAATTGTGTATCCTCTTCTGCGCTAGGCGCAAAAGGGGCGCCTATACTCACAAAAGAGGATCTCACCCTTTATTTCATCACAATCAATTAAGTCAATCGACTTCTTTACCGCCTAAAAGTGAGTGTTAGGCAATTATGCAAAGGAGTTTATATGACTAAATCCCCCATCTATGATCTCGAAGAGTATAAAATTCAGGCATCAATCTTGCTGAAAAAATTTCGCTCTGCAGATCAAAAACAAGCCCTTCACGCCGCACGACGATTGCAAAAATTACCCCGTTTGGCTGACACGTCTGTCCAAGAGATAGTGCAGTTGAATGGCAAAATCAAACGCAAACATGCGCTACAAGTTGTCGCTATTGAAAATGGTTTTGCTACCTGGGTTGAGCTCAAACAGTATATTGAGCAGCGACCAGAGAAACTGTACATCAAACATAGTTTGTACACATCGTTGTATCCACGACGTTGCCAAGGTTTTCTCAATCAATGGTTCGTCCAATATGATGAAGCATGTGCCTACCTGGAAGAAAATGGTGGGTATCTACTGCCTTACAAAGATGAATATTTCATCTGCCAAGCTGGTTATATTGAGGCTTTAGGCCTTGACCCCCAAGATTCTGACTGGGAGAAAATTGCTTGGAATTGGATACAACCTGCTGACCAAGCAGCTTGGGCAAGGCTAAATAAGCTACTGCAAAATTTACCAAAAGATAACGAATAAGAACTAAATAAACTGCCGGCATTTATGACGATACACCTTATTTTTGTGTGTCAGATGGATGTCGCATGGCGAAAAAAACATCATGGATATGAAACGATTAATCTTAAAAACGCAATCAAAATTGCATAGAAATATTTATCAACTGTCAAATGGGAAAGTGGGTGGTCGTTTTGGTGCGCCCACATTACTCATTACAACCATCGGACGCAAAAGTGGGAAGGCACGTACAAATCCGCTCTTTTATTTGCAGGATGGCAACGGGTGGGTTGTCGTGGCCTCAAATGCAGGCTCCGCTTTGGAGCCGAGTTGGTGGCTCAATTTACAGGCAAATTCCCAAGCTAAGGTTCAGATCGGGGCAGCACAATATGAGGTTTTGGGTCGGGCGGCAACTGATGAGGAATACGGCCGTTTCTGGCCCCAGTTTCTCAAAATGTTCCCCGGCTACGCCGATTATCAAGCACAAACCACACGCAAGATAACCATTGTTGTCTTAGAAAATCAAGGTGAAAAATAAAATGACAAATCAACAAACATTGCAAACAACTTTAACGACTTTCATGGAAGAAATCTGGAATCGCGGCGACTTTAGCCAACTGGCAGCATTTGTCGCCCCGCGTTACGTAATCAAGCATGATCCTGGTGATCCATGGGAAGGGCAGACGCTAAATTTAGAGACATTCAAAACACGGGTACTATACTCGCGCAACGCATTTCCTGACCTCAATTTTGCTATTCAAGAGATGGTTGCCGAGGATGACAAAGTGGTCGCTTTTTGGATCATGTCAGGTACACATCTAGGGGATTTGCCTAATTTGCCAGCAACGGGTTGCTCCTTTTCTGTATCGGGGATAACCATTTATTATTTTGACGAAAACAAAGTATGCGGACATACGCAAGCGTATGATCGTTTGGGGTTTTTGGGGCAGGTTGGATTTATGGGATAGAAGTGAGGCGGAAACGGCCGTTTTGATTACCAAAACCCTGCCGTTCGGCAGGGTTTTTTATTGATAAATTGCAAAGACAAACCACAATAACCTGCTAAAATCAACGTATATTGCTAAGGATTCCACTTTTCTTATTTTGGAGAAATATTCCCATGAAATTTAAAACCATTATTGAACCATTCCGCATTAAAGCCGTCGAACCGATTCGGCATACCACACATGCAGAACGTGAAGTCGCTTTGCGTGAAGCTGGTTACAACTTATTTTTGCTCAAAGCAGAAGATGTGCTCATCGATCTCTTGACTGACTCCGGTACCGGGGCGATGTCTGCGCAACAATGGGCGGGGATGATGGTTGGTGATGAATCATATGCTGGGGCGCGTTCTTTTTATCGTTTTGAAACGGCCGTAAAAGAGATTACCGGCCTCAAAAACATCATTCCCACCCATCAAGGGCGTGCCGCCGAACGTATCTTGTTTGGAGCTACCCTTAAACCGACTGATATCGTTCCCAACAACACTCATTTCGACACCACCCGCGCCAACGTTGAATATCGCGGTGCAACCGCGTATGACATTCCTATTCCCGAAGGACGCCAACCGCAACTGATCCACCCCTTTAAAGGGAATATCGACCTAAATCAATTGGAGAGTATCCTCGACGAACAAGCGGAAAATGTGCCTTTTGTAATGATCACCGTTACCAACAACTCTGGTGGTGGCCAACCGGTGAGCATGGGTAACATTCGTGCTGCCAGCGAACTGTGTCATCGCTTTGGCAAACCTCTCATCTTAGATGCCTGCCGCTTTGCCGAAAATTCATGGTTTATCAAAACACGCGAGGAAGGGTATGCGGATAAAACACCAATGGAAATTGCCCAAGAGATGTTTAGCTATGTTGATGGCGCGACAATGAGTGCCAAAAAGGATGGTATGGCTAATATTGGCGGTTTCTTAGCTTTAAACGACGATGCCTTAGCGCAAAAGTGCCGCAATATCCTCATTCTTACCGAAGGATTTCCCACGTATGGTGGTTTGGCAGGCTATGATCTGGAAGCGATTGCGATTGGTTTGCATGAGGCGTTGGACGAAGATTATCTACAATACCGCACTCGTTCTGTGGCCTATTTAGGCGAAAAATTGACCAATGCGGGCATTCCCATCGTGCAACCTCCTGGCGGACATGCAGTTTACGTGGATGCTAAAGCAATGCTGCCCCATATTCCCCAAAGCGAATACCCAGCATGGGCTTTATCGTTGGTACTTTATTTAGAAGGCGGTATTCGTTCTGTGGAGATTGGGTCTGTTATGTTTGGACAACAGCCAGATGGCAGCGAAAAACCAGCAGCAATGGAACTGGTGCGTATGGCTTTTCCACGGCGTATGTACACACAGAGTCATGTCGATTATTTGGCAGAAGTGTTGTTATATATCAATGAGATGCGTGAACAAATTCGCGGTGTGCGCATTGTCGAATCGCCACCAGCGTTACGCCACTTTACGGTGCAGATGGCACCTGCTCACGGAGATACAATTCTAGCAACCAATTAATTAGTCAGAGCAGATTGGTTGGTCAAGATAACATGGTAGTGCTTGCGCCTGTCATTGGCCGGTAGATTTAAGCTTGGGCAAATTTGGCTTTGGCTACAGGGTAAATTTGATGCGTTCGAAGAAAGTTATCATTTTGATTCTCGTTCTATTTTTGGTAATTTTGGGGCTAAACTTATGGGGATCACGTTTACGACCGGAACCAAAACCCGCCATTGATATTGGTTATGGATTACATTGGTACGGCCGTAATCAAGCATCGCAAAAAGTAGAACCAGGTGTTCCCAATCCCTATTATGATCCTAGCAAACCAGTGCTAATCTTTGTGCACGGCTGGATGCCCAATCAAGCGGGTACACCACCAACATTGCAATTTGCATATAACGACGTTGAGCGTGATGTGGCTTACGATATTGACTTGGCTGAGGCTTGGCTTGAAGATGGATGGAATGTAGGCTTTTTTTACTGGCATCCTTTTGCGGATGAGGATGCGGTTTGGGATGCAGAAGATAAAATTTGGACGGCCGAATCTGAAAACGGGATGCGCTGGCGCGATGCGGAAGGCATGTTTCACTCAGAAAGCATGCCGGAACAAAGTGCCTCTGAACTTTTTTTTGCTGCATATGTTGTGGCGCTCGAAGATTTTGCTGGGGATGAAATTCGCATAGCGGGGCATTCTTTGGGCAATCAAATGGCTACGCTATTGACTAAACAGTTGATTGAAGGAGTAGAAGCGAATGAAGTTGATGCTAAATTGCTGCCTGCACGCCTGACGTTGCTTGATCCTTTTTGGTCGCCTTTTGATAAACCATATTTGGAAGGAGAGCGAACGGGAACTGTGCTACGCCGATACATTTTAGATGAGGTACTGACTCGCGGGATTGCTGTGGAATGGATTCGTTCTTCTTTGTTAACTGAGGTGAGTGAGTTAGGGGAGTTTACACCGGAATTGCAAAAAGCAGGGTCTACTTTAGAATTGACACCCAATTTTTGTACTTCTGTCGATCAAACGTGCCGTCATGATGCAGCTTGGCAGCTTTATCTATTATCATATGGCGAGCCTGCACCACAAGAGTGTTTGGCTGCACCTGGTTCTGATGTTTGTGGACCGACTGGAGAACATATCCCTCTGGCGCATACGTCTACCGCAGATTTGTTGTCGATGATGGCCTACCCCTATGATTGGGTGCAGGTGATTGGCCCGGAAGAGGGAGACGGCCGTATTACACCGACAACAGCAGATGATTGGTTTACCCGTGTGGAAATTGAGGAGGAAGAGTAAAAGATGGTTGCTAAAATTAAAGCAAATCCCAAGAAAACGGTTTTGTTTGTCATTCTCATCATATTATTGGCATTTATCATCTGGCTCTTCCTTAAACCATTTCAACTCAATCAGGAGATTGTTGCCAATCCCGCTACCAGTTACGAAGATGCCTTGGCGCGGATCATCACCATTCAGGCAGAAGAAGAGGCAATGGGAGACTTGAACCCTATTTGCCAATCCAAATTATTGACACATGGCGAAAAAACAGAGCGAGTGGTTGTTTTCTTCCATGGTTTTACCTCCTGTCCTGAACAATATGTGCCTTTGGCCGAAGAGTTCTATGCACGTGGTTACAACGTTTACATTCCTCGCCAGCCCTATCATGGTTTATTTGACAACCTGACAACGGCGCTGGAGGAATTGACTGCAGAACAGCTTGCTGCCTATGGTTTTGAGGCCGTAGACATTGCCCAAGGTCTTGGTGAGGACGTGATTATTTCAGGACTGTCCGGCGGCGGTTCCGTGGCTAGTTATGTGGCTCAAAAGCGGGCCGATGTCGAATTGGCCGCACCAACAGCGCCATTTTTAGGCGTTGGCTTTATCCCTTCTTTCTTAACCAAACCGGTGACCAATTTAGCTTTCATGCTGCCCAACTTTTATTTATGGTGGGACCCAACAACGAAAAATGAAAATCCTGAATCTTCTGCTTGGCAATACAATCGATACCCTATTCATGCCCTGATGGCTAACTTAAAACTTGGTTTTGTAAC
>JBNKHS010000250.1:0-6585 GCA_050290485.1 Promineifilaceae bacterium (SeqCode)
AAAGACAGCAATCCGATGGAGCACCATTTGCTCACCGGCATCGAGCCGTTGCCAAAGTTGCTGCCATAAGGCTTGCAGGGCAGAGGTTTGGGGTAGATCAGTCAGCATTGTGGCAATAGGCATACCCAATTTAATTAATGCCAGACAGAGGTGCAATAAGCGAGGGTTGCCAGCACTATATTCATATAGTTGATGCTGTTCTCCCAATGATAATTGCACATCCTGTTGTGCAAAAAAAGCGATTTGTTGCGGCAATGTCAAATTGGCTAATTGATAATGTTGATCGAGATAAAGTACGTGACGTTGCCCCACAACCAATAATTGTGCGGACTGACGTAAGCCGTCTAAAAACTCTCGAACCTGTATATGATTGGTTTGAATAAAATCATCGTCACGATAAAGCGTATCAATTTCATCAATGCAGATCAGCGGCTGCTTCAATTGCGTCAAATCGTTGCGAGCGGCGGCTAAGGCCAAATTATAGTTGGCAATTGTGCCGCCATCTGCGGCAAGTTGCTGCCATAGGCTAGATGCTCCTTGTTGTTGTAAAAACGCACCTAAAGAGAAGATAAGGCTTTCGAGTTGATCATTGAGTTGCGGGCGAATGGTGTACCAGAAAACAGGGTGTTGCCACTGTTGAGCAATGGTCGCCGCTAAGGTTGTCTTTCCGCTGCCCCCCATGCCGCTTAAGGCAATGCTTTGCCCTGCTTGTAAGTCGGCTAGACATTGCGTTAATAATGTTTCCCGTCCAATGAGATCTGGCTCTGGTGTCAGGGGATGTTCCAGATGGAGTGTGGGCTGCAATTGATTGAGTAAAGCTTCGCTGAGGGCTTGCTGGGCGACTTTGAGATGATTGAAGTAGGAGGCACGACTAATACTGAGATGGTCGCACATGGCGATGTCGTTGTCTGCTGTTGGCGCTTCGTTGTCGCGAAAGTATTGTCGGAAGTAGCGGAGTTCGAGCAGTAAAAAATGATAGCGTGATCCTTTATTACCACGTTGTTGCCGTTCTTCATTTACGGCCGTTTCCAATGCTGCTTTATTTGTTGGCAAGGGACCAGGCCATAGTTGTACTGCTGCGGATTGCAACGCTTGGCGCAAGGCGTCTCCGCGAGTTGTTGGGTTAGTGTCACCTTGTAGAACATGCCCTAAAAAGTAAGGTGCTGCCAACGGAGATTCATTCCCCAACCATTCAGGATCCTCATAATGATTAAGCGCTGCACGAATTTGTTCTATAAAGGAAACGGCCGTTTGTAATTTTTGTTTCTTCTTCATTGACATAATTACATATCTGTATTTTTGATTCACAAAAACTAATTGAACGGGATGGTGCCAAAATTATGGATAACAGCGTCTGAATATCGCTATTTCTGAATGATATTGCTTGGGTTTATCTGTTTTCAGTGGAACCGCAAAAGTTTTTTGAATCAACAAAGAGTAATTTCTACGGTTTCCCTTAAGTAATTCACGATTTTTGCTAAATTTATTTCAAAATCGTTTTTGTGAATTACATCACAACGCAAACAAGTTATTTATTATGCGCTATCGTTGACAACCAGATAACAGTAAAAAACTCAAATTTACGGTATGGTTTTTAGACTGAAGATTGTTGGAGCCATAGTACCATAAAATAGAAATTGAGTAGTGTTAAGTGGAGAACAAACACATTTTGAAAATCAAAGTGTATAGAAAAGTGGTTAGTTCTTCTAAAGGAAATCATGTTGAGTGCTTAGGAAATTCAAAAGCTTAATTGCACGCACACATCTGGAACTTTTTGTAGATTACATGGAGAACATTATGAATCGTACTGGTAAAAGAATCTTATTTATTGTCCTCGGTATTATTACTTTTCTCGCCTTTTACAGCACCACCTTTGCGGCCCCCACATTTAAATATGAATCCAATTGGTCAGTCTCTGTTGATTTTGTAGGCGACCAACCCAATGCTACGTTATTGGTTGAAGTGTGGAAATATGATGGTAATACAAATGCTTTATTAAATACTTTTTCTGAAACGCGACCATTAAATTGCACGTTGGGCAAAGGTGTCCATATTATTGGTGCTGAGGCACACTTTACTGGCGGTGGGGGTATTGAATGTGCGATGCCTTCAATTAAAGAGATGGTCAAAAATATGACCAGTGGCGAATATACGCCACCTGAGGAATGTACCTGTAAATCAGGTGCAGTTGTCTCGTCGGATGTTGAGATAACGCCCAACTTGAGCAAACACGATCGAGAAAACCCGATTGCAATCATGGATGATATTCAATTTTCATCGCCCGTGTTAGCATACTCTTCTGCACGTTCAAAATTGAATATGACTGTTGATACAGTTACGGCCGTATCCACTTATTACGTTCCTCAAACACCCAACAACTTGGTCAATGGCACATTTACGCAAATAAATCCTCCGGCAGCAAATGTTTATACTTATGTAAACGCATTTAATGCCAATGGATTATTTTTAACGGCTGCTCCAGATGTGGTGAATGCACCTCTATTTATTTCTAATAATCAACCTACCTTGCATATTGGTTTTAACCCGCTAACAAACCAAGGGTTATATGGGGTAATGGCCCAACTATTTGTAGACCCTGGCTGTGCTGGCAATGGGGGCAGTGGCGGCGTCTAAAACGGTATAACCTCAATAAGTTAAGAATATTTTTAAAGGCCGGGTGCATTGCATCCGGCCTTTTTCTGTGCTTGCAGAACGCCTGTACAAAAAAGTTTAGACTAAATCCCCCAAAACTTAGATTAGATACGGCCGTCTCCATGTTAACGTAACAAAGCGAAATCAAACAGCTACATTGATAGCTTTTATAGATACATGGAGAGTGACAACGTGAAAAACAAAAAAACAAATTTGACCATTCTATTTATGCTGAATGCCTTTATTTTAGGTGCACTTGTTGTGCAAAATTCAGTTACGGCAGGAAGCTTACCTAGTTTGTCTGACCCTAAACTGTGTAACCGAGTCTATTTGCCAATGATTATCAATGGGGATGATGCCAACAAAGGTACGGTTGCCCCACTTGGGTTGGCACCCCCACCAGAGCCACAAGGGAAAGTTGATTGCCAAGATTTTGCCGACTTCAATGGTGATGGCTACGATGATCTATTGATCGGGGTGTCATTGGAAGCGATCTCAACTTTCGATGATATGGGGGCCACCAACATCATTATGGGAACTGGAAATGGATTAACTGATGTCAACAGCCAAATATGGCATCGTCTGATTGCAGGTGTCGTCGATGATCCCGAAGACAATGATCGTTGGGGTGAAGTTCTGGCGACGGGGGATTTTAATGGTGACGGTTTCACCGACGTAGCCACGGGCACACCACGAGATCATGTTGATGGCCAGGCAGATGCGGGATCTGTGCAAATCTTTTATGGTTCGGCGCTGGGCATCACAGTTGCAGACAATGCTGTATTTAGCCAATCTGGTGCAATTGAAGGTGCTGTTGAGGCAGGCGACTTGTTTGCATCTTCCCTTGCTGTTGGTGACTTTAATGGTGATGGCTATGATGATCTCGTTGCTGGCGTACCCGGTGAATCTGTCGATGCAACGGATGATGCCGGAGCAATTAATGTTATTTTTGGCTCGGCCAACGGGTTAACCACGGCAGGTGATGTAATTATTACGGAAGATGACTTAGGTATATTTTTCTCTCCTCAAGTAGATGATTTGATGGGAACGGCCGTTGCTGTCGCCGATTTCGATAAAGATGGTTATGCTGACATCGCTGTTGGTATTCCCAATCAAGATTTAGGATTTGGTGATATTACAGAAGATGCGGGCATCGTGGCTATCATTCATGGTTCCGCGACTGGACCAAACACCAGCGACCTGCAACTGTGGAGCCAAGCAGGCGATATCCAAGGAACCGAGGAAGATTTTGACCGTTTTGGTAGCCGTCTTACAATTGGCGATTTTAATGGCGATACTTATCCCGACCTTGCGATTGGCTTACCATTTGAAGATGTTGGTGCTGTCGTAGATGCTGGTGCGGTCAACATTATTTATGGCTCTGCTGCCGGTTTAACCGGAACTGGTAACCAAATCATTGACCCCAACGACCCCGATTTTGGCGCTTTCTTATCACCAGGCAGCGATCATAACTTTGGATGGGATATTACCGCTGGCGATTATGATGGGGATGGGTATGCTGACCTGGCAGTTGGCATTCCAAGACAAGACCTTGGCATTATACCTGTAACCGATAGTGCTGGTGCTGTATTTATTTTGTATGGCGGACAAGCGGGTTTAAAAACAACAGAATTCCGCTTTTTAGCCCAAAACCAAAATACAATTGAAGGCACCGCTGAGGATTTTGACCTCTTTGGCTGGGCTGTTACCACTGGCGATTATAACGGTGATGGATATGCAGATTTGGCTGTGGGCGCACCACAAGATGATGATGTCAATGATGTAGCCAATGGTGGTAGTGTCACGGTTTTTTATGGCATGGAAGATGGTATTTCTGTAGATTTTGAGCAGGTGTGGAGCCAAGATGTTGGCGTAGTACCCAGTAATGCAGAAGTTGGCGACTTATTTGGTTATGCACTCCCATAGATAGTTTTTAATAGATAGTATTCAGTGTTCCGTAAGGTGCACCGCACTCAATTAGTGTGGTGCACCTTTTTATTTGGCAAAATAGAAAATAATGAACCTTACCCTTCTAAAACCAATGCTTGTTGCAATAGTTGTGCTGGATGTAAGGCTTCACGATTTGCGCCGTGTTGAATTTGTTGGCGACAACTCAACCCTGCTGCGACAATAATTGTGTTGGCATCACTTTCCCTTATAGTTGGCAGCAATCTCCGTTCTGCCATTTTGAGAGAGATGTCAACATGTTCTGCTTCATAGCCGAAGGAGCCAGCCATACCGCAACAACTGGTGTCTATTTCGGTCAGTGTATAGTTGGGGGGCAAGGTCAGCATTTGTTTAGCAGGTTCTGTGCCGATAAGGGCTTTTTGGTGACAATGCCCATGCAGCAAAATGTGACGTTCTTCTGTAGTGAACTGGAGATTTAGATTTCCTTCGTCAGCACGTTGGGCAATGTATTGTTCAAAACTGAGACAATGTTGCGCTACAAGCGATATGTCCTGGTCATTGGGTAACAGTGAGCTGTAGTCATCCAAAATGGTGGAGAGATCGCTTGGTTCGAGGAAGATAATGGGCAAACCTTGTTGGGCGAAGGGGCTGAGATGCTCGATGACGGTTTGGGCTTGTTTGCGTGCTTGCCCTACTAATCCTTTACTAAAAGCAGGACGGCCGCTTTCGGTAACGCCTGCCAGTTGAATCTGACAGCCCGCAGCTTCTAAAACTTCTACCGCCGCTTGACCAATGTGCGGATAGCTGTAGTTGGTTAGTGTATCGGCAAAGAGGACAATTTTGTGGGGCGCATTGGCTGGTTTTGCACGCTTTTGGAACCAACTGGCAAATGTTTGTTTGGTAAAGGTTGGCAGCTTCCGTTTTGCGGAAATGCCTAACGTCTTTTCCATTTGCTTGCGCATAAAGCTGTTGGTTAGCGTCCAGTTGGCGATTGGTGAGAACGTACCGCTGGCAAGCTTGCTAAGCGGGGTGACATTGGCAAAGAAGCGTGCACGCAGGGGCACGCCGTTGGCGTCATGATATTGGGCTAAAAACTCTGTTTTGATTTTGGCCATATCTACCGAAGAAGGGCATTCTGCTTTGCATGCTTTGCAGCTAACGCACAGTTCCATGACTTCATACATGCGTTTGCTGGTGAATTCGGAATAGGGTAGTTTGCCCGACATTGCCGCACGGAGAGCATTGGCGCGACCACGGGTGGCGTGTTCTTCTTCACGTGTGGCCATAAAACTGGGGCACATCGTTCCCGTGGTGCGTTTGCGACAGATGCCAGCCCCGTTACACATTTCTACGGCACGGTCGAAGCCCATGTCGCTGCTGAAGTCGAGATGCGGTGTAATTGGAATGACTTCATAGGTGTTGCCGTAGCGCAAGTTTTCGGTCATGGGGCCTGCATTGACAAGGTTGCCGGGATTGAAGATGTTTTCTGGATCGAAGGTGGTCTTGACCGCTTGATATAGTTTGTAGAGATCGGGGCCAAAGAATTTTTCATTGAGCCAACTACGAGCCCGGCCGTCTCCATGTTCGCTGGAGAATGAGCCACCATAACCGCGTAATAGGTTAACGGAAAATTCGGTGATTTGGGGCAGTTTGGCAACTTCTGCTGCTTTTTTGGTGTTGATTAACGGCCGTATATGAATACACCCCGCACTCGCATGAGCGTAATAAGCCACATCTGTTCCCAGGTCATTGCAGAAGCGCTCCACTTTGGTCACGTACTCCGCCAGATGCTCCACGGGAACGGCCGCATCCTCAATAAACGGAATCGGCTTGTGGTCGCCTTTGATGCTCATCATCAGCCCCAGGCCAACTTTGCGCACGGTCCAGACATCGGTTTGCTGGGCAGCGGTGAGGGTGCGGGAAACGGCCGTAAAATTCACCATTTGCGCTTTAAGATGCCGTTCTAGATTATCGATCTTAGCTGAGACGTCCGCCTCATTTTCGCCATAAAACTCGGTAATAAGG
>JBNKHS010000251.1:0-6573 GCA_050290485.1 Promineifilaceae bacterium (SeqCode)
CCTTTAAGAAATAACGATTGCCCATTTTGCCACACCCCTCCAACAATCCCTGACTCTTTCGGTACACGCAAGCCTAGCATGTTAGGGACGCTTTTTTGATCGAGAGCGACAATTTCGAGCATCTCGTCTTTTTCGAGAAAGAGGATGAGCGCTTCAGCATGGACTAACGGCCGTACTTGTGCCAGCATCCGTTCATAAATTAGGTTTAGTTCAAGAGTAGCGGAAACAGCTTGTCCAATCTCCATGATTGCCGAAAGCTGGCGTACAGATTGCGCTAACTTGAGTTCCGTTTCTTTTTGCTCAGTCATGTCCTGAGCCGTACCATGAAGTTTGATAACACGCCCCGTATGATCGAAAACGGGACGACCGCGTGCATGGAGAACACGTGCGCTGCCATCGGGGCGGATAATGCGGTGAAAATGATCGAAGGAACGGCCGTGTTCGTAGGCATCCCCCATCTTTTGTTGCACATAAGCAAGATCATCCGGATGGATTAGTTCAAGAAAACCTTCATAAGTCGCCTCAAATCCTTCTGGTGAAAGACCGTAAATGCGGTATAGCTCTGGTGACCAAACAACTTCATTATTGATGGTGTTCCACTGCCAATGGCCTACGTGAGCAGTGCGTTGCGCTTCAGCAAGTTGGGCTTCACTTTGCTGTAAGCGACTAACGGTCTGGTGGCGCTGCATGGCCAAGCCGAGTAAAGAACTGACATGGTTGATGATCGATGTCATATCCTGGTCTGGTGTTTTTGAGTTGGGAGAAAAGAACTCGAGTACAGCTGTAACCTGGCCTTCAATTAACACCGGAAAGGCAAAGTAAGCACGGATGCCGCCTCCTTCAACGGGCATCTGGCGCACAAACATATCTGTCGTGCGTACATCCAAAATCATAATGGCTTCACCACTAGACCAAACATGCCCCAATGTGCCTTCTCCTGGCTTGAAGTGCGTCGCTTCACTCAATTCGCGGAAGGGGGCAATGGTGGAGGCATCGGCCATATACCAAATGCGGCTGGAAACAAGTGCTTTTTCTGCCTCTGACCAAATATAAACATGCCCTAATGGCCAAGCCATAAAGCGACAAATCTGCTCAAGAACAGTGGAGAAAGCTGTTCTCATGGTTTCCGCTTCAGCGACAGCTAGCGAGATTTTTTGCAGCAGTGTGAGTAACTGTTGCGCATGTGTAGATTGGTTATCGTTTTGTTCCATACTGTCTCTTTTAACACAAACGGCCGTAATTGCAACGAAGAATACTTGGCTAATAGTTTAACATGCGGTTTCTGTTGTTTTAATTGTATAAGACAATGATATCTTTTCCTTGTTACTCTCAAATGAGCTTGTCCACCACAAGTAGACAGGGTCTTCAACCCCTTCAAGGTAATAAATGGCCAATATTTCTACGATAGAACAAAGAGCAAGCGAATCTGATATATAAGGTTATAGGATGAAGATACATTTTTACCTATATCCTTTTCTCACTTTTCATTCCCATAAAGATAAGCGTACTTCATTCTAGATTGCAGCCCGATGTACTAAGGAGGTGGGGAAAGGGTTTTCTTGTGCAATAAGTAGGGGAATTTTCCATAAAAGGTAGGGTTGATCCCCATTCTTCCCGTTTGTATCAAGCATTACTGTTGTGGATGATTCTCCCTCTTAAAAGGGAAAAATTAGAGGTGATAAAGCTATGTCAATTTTAGGATTTATTATTTTGTTATTGGTAGCTGCGGTTTGTGGCTCTGTTGGGCAAGCATTGGCTGGATATTCTCGGGGTGGCTGTTTAGTTGCCATAGTCCTCGGGTTTGTAGGGGCTTACTTGGGCATGTGGATCGCGCAACAATTTGGCCTGCCAGAGTTTTTAGCCGTCAGCATTGAAGGTCAACCGTTTCCAATTATTTGGTCTGTACTCGGCGCGGCACTGATTTCTGCTTTCTTCGGTCTACTACGTCGTCGTCGATCTTTCTAGTTGACGTTAATAGATAAATAATAGTTTACAAAAAAGCCGTCAAGTTTACATAAAGAGAGGCGTTATGAAGTTTACAAAAAACGTAGGGTTACTGTTGTTAGCCGTTTGGCTCGTTTTGACGGGTCTAATTGCTCTTTTTGGATTGCAATTTGCCAACCTGGGACTGTTGATGGCTCTGCTCGCATTAGCCGCAGGGGTTGTCATCTTACTAGAGTCATTCAACATTCTAAAATGGCGCAAAGTCAAACGAACGTTGGGGATGATCCTTTTAGGCATCTGGCTCATATTCACTGGGTTAATTGCTCTGACTAACTTTAGTTTTGCAGGGCAGGGGGTAGTTATGGGGTTGTTGGCTTTAGCAGCTGGGGTCTTAATTTTACTTGATCGCTAAGATGCTTTTATATGCGTAATTTCCGATCGTGGAGGTTTATCATGAACAAATTTAACTTGAAATTTAACGCACCAATCCAGGCGCAAGATAAGAATGCAGGGAAGCTGCAATATATAGTTGTGAATGAAAAGATGACGCGTGTAACCCATCTTATTATTACCAAAGGGACTGTGTTGAAAAAGGCTTTTGTGTTACCTCTATCTATGATCCAAACAATAAATACGGAAGGTATTCACCTATCATTATTCAGTGATGAATTGAGGAATTATCCTCAGTTTGAGGAAAAGCAGGTAGGGGTAGGAATATCTCAATCTGACGCAGAAAAAAAGCGTAATAATTCCGAGAATGTCGTGTTGCAACCGGTAGGCCACCAGCCGCAGGCGGATGGGATGTTGTATATAGAAGAACGAATCGTGCGGCAAGGTGTGGAAGCTGAGGATGTGCTTTGGTCTAGCGAAACGGCCGTATATGGTCAACAAAGTGTTGCCGGAAACTTAAGTCAAGTCATTGTGTACAGTGAAGACGGCCGTATCCATGAACTAATCATGCAGCAAGGCAAACTGTACGAAAGATTTATCCTAGTTCCCTATGAATTGGTGGAACGAGCAACAGATTCCGCAATTTACCTACAGTTGAATAATCGAGACATAGAAGGATTAATTGAGTTTGCTGAGCATCACCCAGAACCCTCTGCTGTACAGGGCGATACAGTGACAAATGGAGTAGAAAAGGAAGCTCCACTCATCAGTAATCTAGAAAAAGATCTAACTGAAGAGTTGGTTGAGTCGGGGTTGCTGGATACGGCCATCGTCGAGCTGATCTGTGACCGCCAAGTTGTCACTTTAACCGGTACGACATCTGATCAAAAAACCAAAGACGCGATCAACTCCCTCGTGGAGCATCATCCACATGTCCTTACGGTAAACAATGAGCTTCAAGTCACTGCAGCAACCTAAAACAACGACCAAAGAGTAGGGCCGTTTTACAGAAATGGTAGGGTGAATACCCATTCTTTCAGCATGCATTACCCTTTACAATTTAGATAAATCTCAACTGGAGGTTAAAAAATGACCTATCTAAATAGAGAAGAAGTTCCCATAACAACAAATAATCCAGAAGAGGATGGCGCAGGATCGACAATCGTGGAAGAAGTACATCATTACCATTATGAAGATGATCTTGAACCCTATACTTATACCATGTTTAAGTGGAAACGTATCGTTTGGTTCATAGCTGTTGTGTTGGAAATCCTTATTGGCTTTCGTGTTCTTTTGAAGCTAATTGCGGCAAACCCACAAAGCGGCTTTGCTAACTTCATCTACACTGTGACAACACTATTGCTAGCCCCTTTTGCGGGGTTAACAACTGCCCCATCAGCTAATGGCATTGTCCTTGAAATATCATCGCTTATTGCCATGATTGTATATGCTATTTTATTTTGGCTGGCCCTTTATGCCATCAAACTATTGTGGTGGCGTTAATTACCTTCCTCATTCCTCAACAAACTACGCATCGAATCCCAATTTTATATAGGCAATAGTTTTAATAGGAGATGAATATGAACATCTTTCCGACCATATTTATTACCAAACCTAATACCTTAAAACTGCAAGCCTTCGCCCTTACAGATGTAGGACAAAAACGTGCTGTCAATGAAGACTGTGTTTTTCAATTCTCAGACCGCCTAAAAGATGGGGAAAACGTTGGACTATATATAGTATGCGATGGCATGGGAGGACAAGAAGCTGGTGATGTTGCCAGTCAATTGGTTGTACGCACAATTGTCTCTGAACTAGGTCACTTGCTGGTATATGAAGATGATATGGCGCATGGTATACGGCCGTTTTCTTCTGTGTTTATAACCGATTGGTTGCACACTGCAATTGAGAAAGCGAATAGAGCAATACATGATTGGGCGGCAAAAGAAAACATTAGCAAAATGGGAACAACCGTGACCGCTCTCTTTATTTATTGTCAAAAAGCATATATTGCTCACTTAGGAGATAGCCGAGCGTACTGCTGGCGGGCGGGAACATTAACACAAATTACATCCGATCATACCATCGCCAATGAGCTGGTAAAAGCCAAAGCCATTTCACCCGAAGCTGGCAAGCAACATGATATGCGCCATGTTTTAACGCGCTCAGTGTCAGGCAAAAAACAATTGGAATCGATCGATATTATTGAAAAAACTTTGCGTTCTGGTGATAGGCTGTTGCTTTGTTCCGATGGACTCTGGACAGCTTTTCCAGATGATCAAACATTAAACGAACGAGTTAGTGATGCCCCCAGCCCCAGTGAATTGTGTTGGCAGTTAGTCGGTGAGGCAAATCAACGAGATGGATCAGACAATATTAGTGCGCTTGCTGTGTTCATCGATTAGCTTACCTTCAGACAGTAAAAATGGAAAAGCAGATTGCAAGCAGGCCGCTCGCAATCTGCTTTTTATAATCCACCTAATAAAACAGTAAAAAGGAGAGTAAAATGTATTACAAAAGCGTCTCTTATCTGCCCCAGCAAATTCAAGAAAGTCTACCCTTTTCTGCGCAAAAAACTTACCTAAGCGTTTTTAACAAAGCCTGGGAACAATATAAAGATGATCAAACGTTAACAACACAAAAAGAACGGGAATCAACAGCACATCAACGTGCGTGGGAAGAGGTTGAAAAAGAAAAGCTTAGCTTGCTGCACCAAATTGTATGAGCGTCATTGACATTCTCCCTGTTTAATATGTTTTGATTTCTTTAAAGGCGCAATGGACAATCTGGAAAAGATTATCCATTGCGCTATTTATCCTGCTCAAAAAATTGGGTAACCAATTTTGGTCAGGCTACGCTTTTACATCAAAGTTAGGGAAGCAACCCAAAGTAACTATAATTAAATTCACAAGAATTGTTCCATTCTCTTGTCTCGGGGATATCGTTTTGTGTGTCAACATCTAGATAAGCATGAAGCGACGTTAAAGGTGCGCCTAAATCCACATAAACTGGCGTGTATTTATAGGTTTCACCAGGAGAAAGAAGCTTTGGAACCAAGAGTGATGGTCCATAGGGATCGACTGAGCCGCCATTCAATATGATATCTCTTGAAATGTTAAAAAGTTGTGTTGTTCCTGCAGGGCCATTATTTTTAACTTCAAAATGGATCCAGAGATGATCTACAAACCCCGTGTACCCAGAGGGAATTTTGTTTCTTCCTGCGTAGTCGGTGGAGGCCGTCAATATGCAGGTCACATCGGTCAAAAGGGCAGGTGGATCATCATCAACAATGATCTGGGCTGCTGCTGGCTCAACCTGAGTAGAGAATAGGGCAAAAATTACTAAGAACAAACTCGATTTAATTAAAGTACTTTTCATGACTGTCTCCTTAAAAATGAAAGAATTAATAATTGATTTCGAAATAATGTTTTTCATGATTATCTACTTGATATAAATTCCGATTGAGTTGTGTGTAATGAAGAAGCTTTGCGGAAATTTCTTATACAATGCGAATAAACAACTGTTTTATGTTGATGCTCGGTGTGCTTTTGTCTGAAACGTTTCGTTGATAAAAAGGTATCATTCCCGATTTCCTGCCTGCAAGGGGGCAGATTCCTATTTGGGTCGGGAAATTGATGATTGTTATGAGATCGAGATAAGTGCAGCCATGCTCCGATCGGTTGCCTGTCGCTGACCCGTTGTTGTATTTTCGAGCATGACTGTTTTCCACATTGTGGCAACCAAACGGCCGTTTATCCAGATACCACCTCCAGAATCGCCACCAACCACTGCCTGTCCATGGGTACTTTGCAAGCGAACGGCTGGTTGGGCTCCAATTGTCGTATAAGCAATAACGGTTGCTTCGGTCACGATAACCTTTTCTCCAGCCCGCTGAGCCAGAAAAACCTGATTCCCAATTTTGAAATCGTATTGGGGCATCAATTTGGCTGAATTAAAAACGGCCGTCGCTAAATCTTCTGGCGCAAGTAAAGTCATTAAACCACCATTCCGAAAACGAATGAGCTTCTTAAATTCGTGGAAGCTTATCTTTGCCAAAAATGTGCCGTCAAAAGCCCGAAATGTTACATCACCCAGCGCCCTATCCAAGAAAGTCCAATGATCATGGGTTACTAATAACATCTCATCTTCGTTGTTAACCATTGTTCCCAAGCCTTCCGCAACCAGATAGCCATCTGCCTTGGCAATGGTTCGGTATTCATCGTTGGGGATAGGCAACGG
>JBNKHS010000252.1:0-6557 GCA_050290485.1 Promineifilaceae bacterium (SeqCode)
AATTTTGTATCGGTGGCAAGATAAACAGAAGCCATACCACCACGACCGACAAAGCGATCTATTCTGTAATGGGCCAGATTACGCCCGACAAGGGAATCAAGATTCAATGGTTTCTCCACCCTCTGTTAGAAATTGTGCTGGCATAAAATAATTCAACCTAAAATTTATTTATCCAACATTATGGTTGGTAGCTTGTTGCCGCAATCAGATATAGATCACGAACATAACGATTCAAACCGGCTGCGTATGATTCGAGTTGATCTGTCGCAATACGATTGGCAACGTCGTGTCGCCCAGCCTCTTGCAACAAGCGTACATGAGGACGAAAATCACGCAAGGTGATTCTCATTCTTCCTTCCGCATCAGTCAGCACACCCCACGCTAATTCTTTCTTCTCGTTGTCATCTTTCGCGGTAATAAACCGTGTCAAGGTGCTGGTAGGGGCAACTTTACCTACATTGGAAAACACTTCGCGCCCTTTGATTTGATCGTTTAATGCCTCAAACTGACCAGGGATTTTATCGAGTTGGCGCTGAATACTGGTGGGAATATTCGCCAATAAACGAATCGAGTTCAAGCTCAAATTTTCGCCTGCCAACGCCATCATCTTGGCATCGTATAAAATCTTACCGTATCCCGCAAGCATGCTAAAGTAAGCTTCCCGTTGTTTTTTGAATTGAGTGAAATCGTGTTGGCGATTGCGTGAACCACGATCGTAAGCACGAAGTGCAGCCAAGGTTTGTTGATGCTTGCCAATAAGTTCTAAGTTTGCCAAGGGGACTTCAAAGGTCATGGGGAAAACGCGATCCCGTGGGAAGCGTCGGCTGGCATCAATGGGAATCAAAATTGCAGGATTTGAGCTGCTGCTCGTACGAATAATAGCTAAGGCTCTCTTGGCGGCTTCTGCTGTTTTTTCTTCCTTTTGCAAGGCAAATAATAGTTCTTCAAGTTCGGGCAATGGCTTATAAACGGCCGAATGAACAGCACGATATAAGACAAGCATATCGTTTACGGTCATGCGCAGCAGATCGCTTCGCTTTTTAAAGACGTCACGCAAGGTCAACATTGCTTCGACATCAACGGCCGTTGTTTCTGCGCTAGCTTCCGCTAATACTTTGGGAAACGTCTCGATCTTTTTTTGATCTTTCTCTGAAATGTAGAGCGCCGGTGAATACGGCCGTTTTCGACCAGGGGCTGCAGGCGGTAAGGAACTTAAATACACAGCCCAGGCTAAGGCCTCATTGGTCATGATTTCCGCAAGTGACACACCCCAAATACCATCAAAAAAGATATGGGATAAATCAAAAGCAATTGATTCGCCCGTATCAAATATCGTTAAAGGATGGTCCCCAATACCGCGCTCACCCTGGCGAACACTGCCTAATGCTTGATGACGGGTACGACGAATCACACCGTTTTGATCGCGGAAATCTGCATTAATCAAAATCGGAGCCATACGCAGCCCATTTAATTCTTGACGCAAAGCTGTCCCCATTGTCTCGTAAAAGTCGGGGAGTAAAGCACGTTTCATTTGCGCAATGGATAAAAGCTGAGTCGAGGCCTTGTCTGGCGGATCGGCCATAATAGAGGCAATTTGCGAACGCATTGTTCCTACATCAATGGGTAATCCGGTAGAGCCGCAAGTAGACAGCAAGAAATAATGCCCTTGATAAATTATTCCAATTTTGGTCTGCTCTAAAGGAATAGGTTTGCGATATTCCCCATAAATATTCGGGTCTAAGTAAGCCCGAATGCTCATTTGCTTGACGTAATAACGAAGGGAATCATCTTCTTCATCTTCTTTGCGTTTTGACCATTCAGCGACAATATCTGGGGGGAGCCCCTCTAGGGCGACGTCTAAAAATTCATCGAATTTACGCCGACGATAGGTTGGATAATCTTCGTGCGGTTCAACATCTCCCCCACGACTATACGGCCGTTTTGCTTCCCATAAATTGTATAAACGAGCAAAGTAATCGGCATATTCATACCGTTTTTCGGCCGTAATGCGCCGCAACAGATCCGTGTAAACGCGTTCCCGCCACTCATTTTCTAACAAATTATGATATTGATGAATCACATAAACGGCCGTCATTGCCAATGCCGTCAAGCGATCTACAGGAGATAATTTAATACCATTTTGGCTTAAGGCCGTATCAAAACCGTGTGTCTCACAGGTATGCCGTGCGGTATCATCACGCAATGCATAATCCACATAAAATTGCCAAGTCCCTTCATGAAAATAATCATCAGAGTCACGCCCCAACAAGCCCATGATTTTTTGATAGGTTGTTAATACCGCCGCAGGCGCTTCATAAAAAGCGTAATATGTCGCACTCTTTTTCAAGGATTTTTCCACTCCTCTAAACAAAAGAGCAATATCACGTCGTACCGTCTCCACGGGCACTTTACCCGAAGGAAGCCGCAGTAAATTTTCCATAATAATGGCGGGGACATTTCCAGCAGGTGTGTTTTCGGCAATCTGTTTAACAATTTCATCAATTTCTGGCAATGATAGTGAAGATAATTCTTGTACTTTTGCTGATCGAGCGATTGTATGCAAACTGTTATACGTTGCACGTGAAGCTTCGATGTACTGCTGTTCATACTCATCCATAAAGTACTGCTCATCTCTGTTGTTTTCGCTTTCACTTACTTCTTTGTGTTTCGGTATTATCTACAATTATAGTAAAACTGTAAAGCCAAAACAGGAATAGGATACAAACTTAAACCAACCTTTGAATTTCTGTATATATCGACAACATGCTCAACCCTTTCTCCTACAGTCTCAGCTCCGTATGTATCAACAGAAACGGCCGTTTCACTAATGCATGTCTTAAACCAGTTGGACAACGCTCCAATTGTAGGAGCAGATTGGCAATCTACCCTGCCAGATGCACCGATCACCCCAAGAAAATCCAAAGACCTATATTTTTCTCCGATAAGCTCCAATATATTTAGCTGAAATTAAAGCGATCGATGACAGTAACCCCTACATGATTAAATTGGTTCATTTGCGGTAAGAAGTTAATACCTTCTTCCAGTGATATCGTTTGCTGAACCAGCTTACCCGGTTCGATTTTGCCATGCTCGATCATGCATAATAATCGCGGATATTGATGCGCTTGCATCCCATGACTCCCCAATATCTCTAATTCCCAACCAATAACGCGTCCCATAGGCAATGAAGGGTCACCATCTTTACCCACCATCAAGCCAATTTGCACATGACGGCCGCGTTTCTGCAAACTTAAAATGGAGTTACGACAAGTCCCTACACTGCCCAATGCATCAACCGATACATGAGCTCCACCTTTGGTGATTTCATGAATTGCTTCAGGAATGTCAACGATATCATTGGCGTTAAGAATGTAGTTAGCACCAATGGTTTGGGCAAAGGCAAGCACTTTGGGTTGTATATCAATTCCGATCACGTTAGCACCCATTCCATGAGCAATCATGATCGCCGACAAACCTACCCCGCCACAACCGTGAACCACAACCCACTCTCCTGCAGAAACACGCCCCTGCTCAACTACTCCACGAAATGAGGTAATAAAACGGCAGCCTAAACTGGCCGCATCAACAAAACTTAAGCTGTCTGGCAAACGCACCAAATTGACATCCGCATAACAGATATGGACATGTTCAGCGAATGAACCCCACGCCGTAAATCCTGGCTGAAAATAATTGTCACATATTTGCTGGTTGCCAGTCTGGCATTGGGGGCAATAACCACAGCCACAGGCAAAGGGGACAGTAACGCGATCACCTACCCGCCAATTTTGCACATCCTTACCAAGCGCAACAACAATCCCTGCTAGTTCATGACCAGGCACATGAGGCAGGTGAACATCAGCATCATGTCCCATCCAACCATGCCAATCACTGCGACAGATGCCAGTAGCTTTAACCTGGATAATGACGCCATCTGGCGTCAATTCGGGATCGGGTAGGGTTTGAATAGTAAGAGGGTGTTGGAACTGTTCAAAAACGGCCGCTTTCATGTTTCTCTTCTCCTGCAATCTAATACCTTATATGATTCTCACTTTATCACAAAACAGGCATAAAAAAACGGCCGTTTGGGTAAACGGCCGTTTTAATAATAAACAATGGAGCCAACGGCTACAGGCTAATCGTCATCACCCCAATCGTAATCATCGTCATCGAAATAAAAATCATCTGCATCAACATATTGATCATCATCTTCTAATGGATCAGAATATGCCCAATCAAGTTTCAAGGGATAGAGTTGCACGACTTCCAATTCATCACCACACTCTTCACAAGAGACAAACTCACCTAACTCCACATGATCATAAAATCTAATTTTTGTGTTGCAACCAGGACATGTCCCGATCAAAACTTTAGGATCAACATTCGCACTCATATTTCATTACCATCCTTTTTTAAAATTTAGCAACTACTCAGAAGCCAATACTGCACATGCGATACCATGCGCCATGATAACCGTGATTTGTATCGTGATTATTTCTGGTGATAGCTAGAGTTTTGATTGGAATAACTATCTACTTCCTCTTCTTCCCAATCTTCTTCATAATCTGCCCAATCCAGTTCGATGGGCGTTTTACTAACGACAACCAAAGCCGTATTACAATGACGACAAGTTATATCTTGTCCTACAAATGGAATGCGTTTGAATCGAATTTCTCCGCCACAATCAGGGCAAAATGCAATATTTTTATCCATGATCTACCTACATTTAAATCTAAATCTCAAATTACAGATAGTAAAAATTTATATCAAATTTGTTTAATAAATGGGCAATTTGTGTGGAAAAAGTGTAAGAAGAGAAAGAATTGCGTGTAATTTCTGTTTCAATTTACACAAATCTATTCAATACTGAAGCGATAACCAATGCCTAAATGGGTATGAATAAATACAGGATTTTTGGGATCTGGCTCAATTTTACGCCGTAATCGGCGCACTAATCCGCGTACTAATTCACGGTTCCCATCCCCTGTATAACCCCAAACACGATCAATTATCGAATCAGTCGGAATGACTTGATCTCTGTTCGTCATTAATACATAAAGAAGACGAAATTCTAATGGTGTTAGCTGTACGGGTTCTGAATTGGTACGTTGTACCGTACGCGTTGAAGGATCGAGTGCTATCTTTTCAGTATTGATAGTCGATAGCATGGATGCAGGCACCGAACCTGCACGACGTAAAAACACTTTAGCATAACGCGAGAGCACCCTCGCAGATAACGGCCGTTTCAAAATCAGATCCACCCCTGCATCCAGCATCTCACAATAGGTATCTTCTAATAATGCATCAATGAGCAAAAACAGAGGCGCTTGCGAGATCGCACGAATTGCCGCAATTTCATCAACCCAGTTTGTATTGGGGTTTGGCGCAAAAAAAATGAGGTCAACAGGATTTGTTAACAAAGAAGAGGAAACAAGCTTAATTTCCGCCGTTCGGGCAACAGATAAGCCTACATGTCGCAATGTATAACTAAAAAACTCACGTTCTTCTTGATTATGCGCAATTACAATCGCTTGCATCGCCCAGCACCCAAATCGTGTTTACGATTCCGCAGTATTTACAGCTCTAATTTGTAACAATTGTACGCTAGCTTCAACCACATCTCCAACCCCAAAATAGATTTCTGTAACGATACCTTCACCTGCCGCGCGAATCGTATGCTCCATTTTCATCGCTTCCAGCTTCATCAATGGTTGGCTAGGCTCAACTGCTTGTCCAACTTCAACCAAAACTTCGATAACTGAGCCAGGCATAGGTGCACGTAAGGAGCCACCGACATCCGCTGCAGCTTTGGGTTCAGGCAAAAGCGAAACAGCTTGCAAAACGACAACACCCGCATCACTATGCACAAACCAATTTGCTTCACTTTGTCCAAAAACGGCCGTTTTGCGCCAGCCATCAATCGTTAAGATCATCTGACAGGATTGTGTTTCATGCAGCACAACATCCATTTCCTGATTGGGCATCGTGGATAGCACAATTTGAAAGTGGGAAGGTTTGCGGGGAACGGCCGTAATTGATACATCAATCTCCTCATCCGCCGCTAAATAACGATAGAGCTGCGGGCGATTCAAACTGTTGCGCCAAAACCCACTGTTGAGTGCCAACTGTGGATGTGCCTCAAATTGAGCCAATGACGCCACAATCAATGCCAAAGCAAGATCTCCTGCTTCCGGCTGCCAATTTGCCAAATAATCTGCAATGAACGAGGTGCTTAAATTGCCTATCCGAAATTCAGGATGACGGAGAACGGCCTGCAAAAAGGATAAATTATTTTTAACGCCCAGAAAAACTGTTTTCTCTAGCGCACGGTGCAAGCGACGAACGGCCGTTTTACGGTCAACCCCATAGGCAATCACCTTCGCCACCATCGGATCGTAATACACAGAAACAGAATCACCCGTCTGTACGCCACTGTCAATCCGAATCCCCTCATCCGTCGGTGTTTGCCACAGTAACACAGGACCCGTTGCTGGTAAAAATTGATTAACAGCATCTTCGGCGTAGACACGCGCTTCAATGGCATGGCCTTTCATTTGCAC
>JBNKHS010000253.1:0-6534 GCA_050290485.1 Promineifilaceae bacterium (SeqCode)
AACCTTAGCAGGTATTTGTGAAATGTTGGATGAAAACAAAATTATTGAATTTTATTTCAATTTATATTTGTGCTTTGATCATAATTCACAAAACTATTTAAATTCGGCGAGAATTGTGAATTATTTGAGTGAAAACATAAAAAGCTTTTTTTGCAATTTCAAAATATTTTTGTATTTTCACACTAATCTTTACCCATTAATGAGCCGATATTATATGAAGAAGTTTTCCCAATGTCAAATAAGGGGCAAACAAGGGACATAAAAGGGTATTTGAGGGTTGTACGGGGGACTCGAAGTGATTAGTTTTGGGCTCTTACAAGGTATTCAAGTTCAATATGATACTTAACTTTTAAATTTGTCCTATCTTTACTTGCTCCAGGAATGTAAGATAAGAGCTTATATCTTCATTGTTTTGTTGTCTCATAAAATAGTCTTGGACAATTTGTGCCTGTTGCTCACGATTAAAGTTTGCTATGGTGTCTCCGTTTTGGATTGCTTGCATCAAACCATCGGTACCCCCATAACAATAACAATCCCGATTGTATTTTATCAACACATATATTGCCTCACTCATGTAACGTGACCCAACAATATGGTATTGATATACATGAGTTAGCTCATGAACAACAACCGGTAAATTTTGCCTAGTGGGTATTTGAGAATTACGCCCATGATTTTGCGGTAAATTAATCGTGTACCAAGTAGCAAAAGCAAGGTTTCCATTTCGTTGGAAGACGTATTTCATCAATCCACCTTGGGCCACCCGAACATCTTGATAACGCATGCCTTGCTCCCCCAAAAGAGCTTGCATCATTTTGATTTCTTCTGGGGTGAGTGGAGTTGTATGTGTGATCAGGTGCATCAAGAACTGAGCAATTTCAGGGCCTCCAAAAAGGTCAAAGACATTGAGCAATAAAAGGTGAATCCAGTTTGTAAAGCGAATGAGTGTGTTTTGTTGTCTCTTTGCTTTTTTGAGTTCAGATGGGAAACTGCGTAAGGTTTTGAATGCGATAAGACATGTTTGCCATAAACGGCCGCTTCTACGGGGGAAATCTCGTACTAAATTAATTGGCCAAAGGGCTAAATCACGGAAACGTTCTTTTAACCAATACATAAGGGGATCAGGAGTAGGACAGATAAGGAGAGAGAAATGTAATCCCGCCTATACTTTCGCATCTATTCGCTTTATTCATTTACAATTTTTCTGGGTCAATATTGGCAGCCTGCAAAACAGCCAATACAGGTGGGGCATGGACAAAACAGCTCTTAAGCTGTGGATCTTTTAATGGTTCCGCTGTCTGTCGAATAAAATCTGCGGCAATCGTGCGGTGAACAGCAGCAATTGCAGGATTATCTGCAACATGACTCATCGTAGCATGTAACTTCCATAAAATTCCACGATCAACGGCCGTTTGTGCGGCTAACATCGCATTATTCAATTCCGCTTCTGCTTCCGTAGGCTTATCTTGAGCAAAATAAAGTTCACCCCGTGCAAAAGCCGCTAATGCACGGTAGCGATCCGCATTTAATGAATCAGCTACCTCTTGTAAAGAGGCCAAGGCTTGTGCAGCTAAATCATAATTATGAATGCGCATATAAACACGGAACAAATGATAAAGTGTGTACGCTTCATATTCACGATTTCCAATCTCGCGTTGTGCTTCTAAGGCAGCTTGCATATAGACCAATCCCGCCTCATACTGCCCCATTTCTACAAGATCAACACCCAAATTACGTTTAATTTCAGGGATAATGAGTGTTGCTTCAACCTCATTCGCTAAGCGTAAAGCACGTTGGTGATATTCGATGGCATTTTCAATATCGTACAATGCTTGATGGCACTCCCCAATATCATTGATGGCTTGAGTTAAACGCCAGCGATCGTTTAATGATTCTAAGATCGTAATCGCTTCCGCGTAAGCATTTAATGCTTGTTGGTATTCTCCCCTTGCTTTGCGGGTTCGGCCAAGGCTAATCAGCACACGCGCTTGTTCTCTGGTTTCGCCGGCTTGGCGAACGGCCGTTAATGCTTGGCTAAGTTGGCTCAATGCTCTCTCAGTATTACCTTGTCTACGATCAAGAATGCCTAAGCCTCTTCGAGCACGACCAATAACCAACAAATTATTGGCCTTTATGCCTTCAGCCAATGCTTGATCAAATAACGCTTTGGCCTTGTCATATTCGCCGCGGAAATCAGCCAGTTCCCCTAAGCGGACACGCGCACGACCGATTTGCTCTAAACCATCGCTAGTCGTTAACGATTCCTTGTAATCCTTTTCAGCGGCATGAAACTCACCTACGAGCCAAAAACATTGACCACGATACTCAAACAAACGCGCCCGAAATTCATCTGGGATGTTATTGAATTGGAGTGCATCTCCATAATATTCAATTGCCTTCCAATAATTTTGGGCACGTGCAGCAAGTAATCCCTCACGGAATGCTTGCAATGCAGCAGATGATACACCTGAAAGACTCAATTGGCCGGATGATAATGGTTCAGTCATACCAATATAATACACTTATAAATTGAAATCTCAATTAACAAAACGTGAATCGTTGGGTACTAGTACCTATACCTTAGGCGCTTCTTGTAATTATACTGCAATCGCTTACTTTCAAGGTTTTCAGACCTTCAAGAATTATGCATTCGTCATGGCGTATTTAGCAACGCTTTAATAATTTTGCGGTCTGTCACGGCAAAAGCATATTCATCTAAATCATCTATCGTTACCCATGCATGGTCAGCAACACCCAGATGCTTAATTTTACCTGCCTGGAATTGGGCATGAAAAGCATGTAGGGTGATGCGAAAATGCGTGTACGCATGATTGACAGCAGTCAAAAATGTGTTGACCTCAATTGTAATGTCAAGTTCTTCAAGAATTTCTCGTTGCAATGCCTGGGACAATGTTTCGTTTTTTTCTTGCTTGCCACCGGGAAACTCCCATAACCCACCAAGAAGTCCATCTAACGGCCGTTTTGCAATCAAAAACTTTCCTCCATTTTGAGGAGGGATATCTGTTTGCCAAACGATGCCGGCAACAACATCATAATGCGGTGTTTTTTTGCGCGGTGGTTTGACAGGACGTTCTAGCTGTGTCCCCTGTTGGCGTGCTATACAAATATTGGTCAGGGGACAGAGCAAACATTTTGGGGCTTTAGGTGCACAAATCGATTGGCCCAGCTCCATCAATGCTTGATTGTAATCGCCTGCCCGTTTTGCTGGAACGAGTTCATCGGCCAATTGCCATAGCTGTTTTTTCGTTGACATCGTGGTCACATCCTCTTCTAAATTGAAAAGACGAGTGAGCACCCGAATCACATTTCCATCTAAAACGGAAACCGCTTCGTCATAGGCGATTGAGGCGATGGCCCCTGCAGTGTAAAGGCCGATTCCTTTGAGGGTCATCAGATCAGTGGCGTTGGTGGGCATACGGCCGTTCCATTCATTTATGACCATTTGCGCAGCACTATGCAAATTGCGAGCGCGGCTGTAATAACCCAAGCCTTCCCAAAGCTTCAACACATCATCCAACGGCGCATTTGCCAATACCTGTACAGTTGGAAAACGTTCCATCCACCGCTCATAGTAGGGAATGACAGTTGTGATTTGGGTTTGTTGCAACATGATTTCTGAGATCCAGATAGCATAGGGATCTTTTGTTTGTCGCCAGGGCAGATCGGCATGATCATGATCCCACCATGACAAAAGGAGATTGGAGACTTGCACCGAGCGATGTCGAAGTGTTGGAGATTGGGAGTTCATTGATGTTATGGGAGTGATTTTTATCTTTCGCGAATGTATTGGATCACGGGGTGACTCGTCTCTTCAATTTCATCCAAATTGGCAGCAACAAGTTCACCACGTTGATAAAGATACTCAACATGAGCACCGGCTTCTTCGAGGGCGAGCAATACGTGGTAGCTTCCTACTTTACCAAATAGTTCACGGCTAACGTCAGCTAATGATTTGGGAGTTTGACAAATATCAAGAACTTTGTTGAGACGATCATCATGACTGGCTTTAATGTCTTGAATACGACCGTAAATATCATCCATCGCCTCTTCGTGCCCACCTAATCCAAGCCGAATGCCTTCAACTTTACTAATTTTGGTTAAAGAATCGAGATAATGACCCAAGCCCATGTTTTTGGTAATGTCTTCAGGCGCTTGATGCGGCGTAATGCGCGACAAGATATGATCTGCCGTCAATAAAACATCATCCAATTGCAAACAAACTTGCCCGGGACAATGGCCTGGTGTGTGATGAACAAGGATATCAGCAACCGTCATCTCGCCATCATTGAGCAAAAATTGCACAGGGGTTGATTGATAATATTGTTTGGCAAAGAGATAGACCTGCATCAACTCCTGGCGATGGTTTGCTGATACCCCCGCACTTTCTAAAAAGTTCTCAACACGACGCGCAACAACAATAGCCCGCTCTTCATGATTAGAAAGGACACGCCGATCCAGCAGATGGATGCCAATCGGTGCGTTGGTAAACTGACGTACGAAGGGCAAGCCCCCAAAGTGATCGATGTGGCCGTGGGTGATCAAGATTTGGGTGATATCTTTTAAACTGAACTTTTTGTTGAATTTTTCAGATACGGCCGTAAATCCAGCGACCAAGTCACTGTTTGCTTGCTCCAACCCAGAGCCACAATCTACCAAGATCAAATCATTCCCATCATCAATAATATAAATATTGTTGACCAATTGAGAAAATGATTGCACCTGAAAGGTGTAAATGTCGCGCCCATCACTTGTCTTAAACTTCTCTGCCTCGTTCATGAAAACGATTATAACTTCTTTTGCACAGATTGGTTATTGATTGGTTCGAATGAAAAACGGCCGTAAAAGATAAGTCAACAAAGCGTTAATTCTCACCAAACAAGCAGATTCGGCATACGTTTTGTGCCAAAATAACAACCATCCTTCCTAAGTTTGGAGATTGGCATGAAACGTACATTGTTGACCCCTTTGACCATTGTTATCTTAACGTTGCTAATTGGCCTTAGCGTTCGTGCAGGTGAACTCCCAAGTTATTATGTCTACTTGCCCGTGACGCTGAAACCAGCAGCGCCGCCAACCACGCCCCAACCACAAACAGAAGAGCTTCGCGGTTTATGGGTTTCTCGCTTCGACTGGACAACTTATTTTGGGGCAGACCCAACCAAAATAGATGAAATCGTCAACAATGCCGCAGCTGCAGGCTTCAACGCCATCTTCTTCCAAGTCCGGGGTACGGCAGATGCACTATACCAATCAGACCTTGAACCATGGTCACGGCGCGTATCGGGCAGTTTTGGCGAGCCCCCCGACCCCTTTTGGGATCCGTTGAGTGACATGGTGGAAAAGGCACATGCGCAAAACATTCAAGTTCACGCCTACATCAATGTCTATCCTGTTTGGGGCTGTTCTGAGCCTCCAGAAACCATATCCGGCCCACAGCATCTTTACTATTTGCTTAAAGCAGAACATGGTATGACCGATGGCAAAAATAACGGTTTGCAATGGACAAGCACACAGGATGTTTCTTGTAGTGGCTATTGGCGAGCGACACCTGCTTCAATTTTTGTCGATAACCATTTGATTGCTGTGGGGAAAGATTTGGTGACACGGTATGATATCGATGGATTGCATTTAGATCATATTCGGTATGGTGGACCAACAACATCATGTGATCCAGTGAGTCAAGAACGTTATGGTGATGATTGTTATGCCCATGCTGACTATGGCGATTGGCAACGGGAACAGGTTAATGGCACGGTGCGCAAGTTTTATGAAGAAGTTGTCCCTCTGAAGGAAAATCTATGGTTATCTGCTGCCGTTTGGCCGATTTACGAAACAAATCCTGAATGGAATTTTCCTGGTACCCTCCGACAAGGCAATGCTCATTATTATCAGGATTCAAAAGCTTGGTTAGCAGGGGATTATATCGACAGTATTTCGCCCATGATTTACCCAAGCAATTACAACGACTGCGACGAAGAGGGGAACTATATAGAAGATCCTACGATCACATCAAAAGATTATTGGCTACAGTCTCGTTGGGAAACGTTAGTAACTGATTTCCAAGCAAGCAGCAACGGCCGTTTTATTATCCCTGGGATTGGCACAGGCTACTGCAGCTTTGCTGAAATTGAAGCACGAATCGAGATGGCACGCACAATTGGGACGGCTGGGCATGCCCTCTTCTCTTACAGTGATTTATTAGCCAACGCGTATTTTGATGATTTAGCCAATGGCCCTTATGCAGAAACGGCCGTAGTGCCTACAATCAGTTGGCATCCTTAAGATCCACCTATTCGTGACCACAAAACCGCTAAGGATTTAAACACCTTGGCAGTTTTTACTTTAAAGCATCCTGAAGAGCACAAAAAATGTGATAAACTCCCGCGACCTAAAACTCAAGGGAATATAAACGCATGAATGACAATAATCTTGTCCAAAAATCCCAACTTCAGGATCAACCATTGCAATCATCGGCACCCGTTATTGGTGGATTCATTGCAAGGATTCGTAATC
>JBNKHS010000254.1:0-6532 GCA_050290485.1 Promineifilaceae bacterium (SeqCode)
CATTAGCTAAACCTGCTTTGATCTGCGCTTCAATTTCATCCCATTTTGCGCGCATGGGTGCCATTTCCATGTAATCTTCTTTGTTGAGTTGCCCATCATCATTGGGCAAATTGAGCATGGTAATTACATAAGCGTCGGTGCCCAACAAGTGGAAGAATTGATTTTGCAATGATCCGTGCGAGTACTCTGCATCTTCTGTAAACTGTTCTGCTGTGATCGATTCTAAACAATCCCAGACCTGATGATTGGCCCAAATGTGGTACTCATATAAACGTGTTAATGATTTTGCATCCATGTGTAAATCTCCTTATTTTAGGTAAATGAAATGACTTTTGACTTTTGGAATTAGTCAAGTAATTGTCATTCCCGTGAAAACGGGAATCTATAGGTTAGCTTTGTGGATCCCCGCCTGCGCGGGAATGACAAAATGGAAAGCAATTCGTTATTTGGTGGTAACGGGAAACTGAATCTCGAACATGTTGTTAGCCATTTCTGTTGGTGATTGCAACGAGAATAGAATTTCTCGGGTTGGACCAGCCATTTGCAATCCTTTGTTGCCCACCCAGCTAGCGAGGGCGTTGTAGGCCCTTGGCCCCTCTTCCCAATTTTGGGCGACAATCGAAGCCATCGTGGTCACGCCTGCAAGTTCAGTTACGGTCAGGTTGCGCCCTTTGGACAAGGGTAAGGGCGCATAATCGGTATGGGGCAGTAAGAACCCAAACTCTACATCACTTTCTTCCTGCTCATACATTTCTGAATGGAACACCACAATGAAATGCCCGAGTTTTTCTGGGTGTTTGCCGGAGGGCAGTGCTTTTTGCAGCTCTTCCATTAAGCCCGAGAATATCTCACTTGAGGGACCCTGCTGACGAAGGGATAAAAATGGGGATGGTGGCACACGTTTGAGGACAATATCTTCTGCCCAAACTTCACCTTCATGCTCAATTTGCCCAAGACGTATTTCTACGTGTTGTAATCTTTCCACTTCTTCACGCAGCGTTTGCTCGATTTGCGCCTTCTTCATGGTGAGCATGCCCCGAATTTCTTCGGGGGAAACATCGTCGCGTAACAGATTGGCAATTTGATCGAGCGAAAAGCCTAAATCTTTGAGTGCCAAAATCCGATTGAGGCGTGGCAGTTGATCGGCGGTGTAATAGCGATAGCCACTTTGGGCATCGGTGTAATTGGGTGTTAACAACCCAATCTCATCATAGTAGCGCAATAAACGGCCGCTTACTTGTGCAATCTTGGAAAATTCTCCTATTCGAAACATGCGCTAAGTATACAGTTTTCCGTAACGTCAAAGTCAAGAGGGAGTTTGAAAAAGGTTGCAGGTTGCATGTGGCAAGTCAACATTGCCGGAGCAATAGCAATACGACCTGCCACCGAATCTATTGGTTAAATGCGACCTTATGGAATAATTTGATGATTTAGATGATTTTTGCCCGTACTGTCACTTTGCCAAATCAATAGATATTGATTGTTATTTCCTTTTGCAATCATAGCCTGCTGTTGGTTACTTCCTCCTATAACCAGTTGTACTTTTGAACCAATTAAAGCACCATCAGGACGTATAGCGTGCATATAAACATCAGTCTCTGTTTCTTCATCGCTGTATTGGTGCCACATCACTAAAACACCACCATTTTTATCTTCTACGGCCTGGGGCCAACGTTCGTCTTCGCGGCTATTGGCAATGATTAATTGACGTCCATCCATTTTGCCTGCTGTTGTCACCCATTGCCCGCGAATATTCCACTTTGTTTGATTCACCCACGGATTTTGATCTCTTTCTTGCTCTCGCCATACCACAAAAAGACAGTCACTTCTTGATTCATACAAAATATTCGGCATATATTGCCAAACATCTCGGTTGATACCTAAATTGAATATGGTTGACGAGTCTAGTGAATAATCTGCTTGCAGTAGGCCGCCCATTAGATCTACTTTCCCACTTTGATAACGATGTTGCCATACGAGGAAATAACGATTTAATGTGGGAACATAAACTGCTCTTGTATTGGCTTCGTATCTTCCTTCAAGGATGCGAATATGGGGTTCTAAAATGCCTTCAGGTGTAATATGTCTTGTGGTGACTTCCCATATAACATAATTGTCTTTGGCTCCCTCACCTTTCCTCATGCTTTTATCCCAAATAACCAAAAACTTGTTTTGTTGACTATTATAGATGACTTCTGTAGGCAATTCCTTGTGATCTTTTCCAAAACGGCCGTCTATCAATATAGGTTCTCCAATTAGCTCCCCATCACCTGAGAGCAATTGACCGTATGCATCACCAGAGTTGCCCGTGAAATCGCTAGTAAAGTGTTGCCATACAATTAGATAAACCCCATTGCCATAAGCGACAAGTGGTTTTGCTTGAGAATATTGACCAGTATAAATTGCAATTGGTTCATTTAGTCGCTGTCCCTGACTATTTATACGCTGTGCAAAAATATTTGAATCCTCTCCTTGGCGATATGCTTGCCAAACGACCAGATATTCATTTGACTCTGAGTTGTATACCAATTGAGTAAAAGCTTGTTGATTTTCTGTCCTGTCTGCCCAATGAACTGCATCGATCTGCCCAATGGGGAATTGTTCTTTGTTGGCAAGTAATCCTGCTGATTCTTCTGAATAAGTAGATTGACAAGTTCGTTGCTCTTCGCTGCTGATAATGTTTGGTTTGGGAGAAAGGGAAGAAAAATGTTGTACTGATGTTTGCGGCTGCCAATCAACAAAGGGTATTTTTAGCGCTATGGTTAGTAAGAAAGTAATAATGGCTGTAACTAAGATGGTTCTGATGAAAATTTTGTCTTCCATGATATTTGCCTCGCTGAATTTTCGTTCTAACTAATGAACGTCTTTTTGAGGCAACAAGTTCCATTCTTACTTTGAGAAAATTGCTGCGAAATTCCAATGAATAATGGATTATTGGCAATTATTCATTATCCGTTTATTCGTTATCCGTTCTATAATTGCTTGCGTGAATAGAGCAAATAAACTTCTCATCATCGGTTTTGTGTGGCCGGAACCAAACTCTTCAGCGGCGGGGCGACGCATGATGCAGTTGATCAATCTCTTTTTGGCGCAGGATTGGCAAATGACCTTTGTGTCCGCGGCCACGAAAAGTGAACATTCAGTTGATTTGCGCGCGTTGGGGATTGAAACGGCCGTTATTCAGTTAAACGACAGCAGCTTCGATCAGTTTGTGGATCAGCTACAGCCAGACATCGTCTTGTTTGATCGTTTTATGATTGAGGAGCAGTTTGGCTGGCGTGTCGAAGCCGCCTGCCCCGATGCCGTCCGTTTGCTGAACACAGAGGATTTACACTTTTTGCGCAAAGCACGGCAAGAAGCGGTGCAGCAGAAACGGCCGTTCCTGAAGAATATCCCATTGCAACTGTGCCGCCACAATCAGATAGTGCCTACCCTGCACCTGAAGGCAGTGTGTGGATTGCTCGTCCCGTAGGTGTGCAGTGTGAAGATCCAAAATACAGTGATATACAAGATGCAATTACCGATTTGACAGCTATTGGTGTTGAAGTCACGGATTCGGGCACATTTGAATTAGCGACGGCTTCCGTCTGTGGTGGTCCTACAAGCACGCATTTTCGCGTGCTTGTCTCTGCTGAAGATGTGCAGGCCGCTGCTGCTTTAGGTTGGGAGCCGATTGACGGTTAAAATAACAAATAAATTTTAAACGGCTGTGACAAGCCCCCGACACTTATTTTTCAAGTTGAAAGAAGTAACGAACGAAGTGTCGGGGACTTTGATAATGTCCAATTCGCTCGTTCGCGCCATTTAATGTTCAATCTTATAATGGTGTTATGTCTGAAACTGTTAAGCGGAAGCGTTTGGCCAAGCGTAGAGTTATTCTTGAAACTGGGGCAAAGCTGTTTGCCGAGAAAGGGTATCACGCCACCCGCATGCAAGATATTGCGGATGCTCTCGCTGTACAAAAAGGGAGCCTCTATTACTATTTCCCCTCAAAAGAAGCACTGCTTTTTACGATGTTAGAAACAGAATTAGGGCACGCTCTAGTGACAATGCGTGAAATTGTTTCTTCCTCAAGTTCTGCTTTGATCAAAATTGAGCAAGCTATTGTGGCTCATCTCAAGGTATTCCATCGGTACCCTGATATTTATTCAATTTACTTGTTTGAGAAATTGAATACGATCAATCAAGAGGCGGCGGCCAAAGTCGATCAGATTGGGCGTACCATTGAATCAATTTGGAAAACATTGCTGCAAGAAGGTATTGAGGAAGGGGAGTTAAAAGCAGATATTGATGTTGACCTGACAACCAAAGCCATTTTGGGCATGTGTAATATGACTTTGATTTGGTTTGATGTAAACGGCCGTTTCTGGGGATATACCATCTTGCAACACTGCCTCAATTTGCTCCCAGGTAAAATATTGTTGTTCATCCATGGTGATCGGACGGGCAAAGGGGAACGCGGTGCGCATGGCATTGCCCAAGTCGCGGGGAAGAATGCGCCAAAAACGCATCTCTTCGGCAACAGAGGGACGGGCAGGCACAAAACGGGCTTTGGGGCTGAGGGGTTGATAGCTGAGGAAGTTGAGCCATTGCCAGACGACATACGGCCGTTCCGAACCTTGACTAATGACATGCCCTTGTACGTGGAGCGGCGTGATACCATCAAAACGATCTGAACCAGGGAAAGGAACAACACCTAACGGATTGAGCAAATAACGGAACTCATAATCGGTTGGTTCATCGACCCAAATGACAGCACGACGCCGTGCTGATTGCCAATTATCAAGCATGAAACTACGAGACCAGAGGTCGTCCAACGTAAAGTCAGGTTCCTCAGCAACATTGGGCATCTTGCCTGTTTGCCCTGACATTTCATCGAGCCATTTGAGTGCTGCAGCAACGGCCGTATCGGTTAAAGGTTGATCGCAGTGAATAGTTGCTGCTTCAGTACAACTATTTTTCCAGTTGTACGCATAAGAGAAAAGAGCGTCTGTGCTCACATCCATGAACCCGTATTGGTATGCTCTTTGTGAAGTTGGGTCGGTAACGGTCGTTAAATCGCGCGCCAACTCATCCCATGTCCAACGCAAGGAAGGCTCTTTGGCATGGGCATTCTCATAGGCCAGTTTGTCGTAATAAACCATGCGCATCGCCCCTGCCTGGGGTAAATACCATAGCCGTTCTTGCCATTCTGCACCTTGCCAAATCTGTTCATAAAAATCGTGGGCATCAAAATCGGGATCTGTTTCTACAAAATCGGTGATGTCAAAGACCGCACCAGAGGCGACTAAGGTTGCATCGGGAGTAATGGCCGCGCCATCGAGGGCGTATAGTTCTGAAGGCGTGAGTTTGTTCGATGGAAGGGGGACGAGTTCAATAACGATGTCAGGATTTTCGGCCATGAACTGTTCTGCCGCATCTTCATATTCGACCAGACGCATAAAAAATGGTGGGATGCCAAAGCGAATAACCGTTGGTTCAAACTGCTCACGAATACGCATTTCGAGCAAATCCCAGAACGGTTGGGCGGGTTCGCCTGTTTCAGTGAGGGCAACAAGACGGGGAGATGGTACGGAGATTGTTGTGGGGGCAGCTGTCGTGTTGTAATTGTTGGCAACAATGATCTGTAATCCTGCGGCGCGTCCCCCACAATCGTCGGGGCAAAGTTCCCACACGATTTTACGCGTAAAGGCGGCGATGTTACCCAGCCATGCTTGATCAATTTCATGCAAAGTAATTTGGCCGACTGCAACGTTGTGTGCATTTTGTGGCCCCCAATAATCGGGAGAGGTGGCAATTTGACGTAAACGGCCGTTATCTAATTGAAAAAAAAGAACGCGTTGATAAACTTGCCCGCCTTCGGTCCAATTGACGTTCGCCCAGACATGATTGTCATGTTGTTCAACTTTTGTGGCTTGGGGATTACTAACATAGAGGGTTTGATTGAGAGGGTTTAATTGGGCAGAAACCCATGATGGTGATGTGACTTGCGCCGAGAAGAATAATCCTCCGTCGCCACGCAAATAGGCATCACGTTCAAAGTTGAGGACATCCTGCACCTGCTCGCGTAAATCAGCTTCTCTTTGCGCCAATTGATTTTGTGTATACCCACCCCCACCAGCAATAAACAATAGAATAATGACGGCCAAGATCCATTTCCCCCATTTACGGCCGTTTCTTTCCGGTTCTTCGGTCTGTTCCGGTTCTTCATCAATTTGCCATTCAAACATGAGCTTCGCCCTCGGTTTATTTCTATAGCTTGGGTTGCGGGTTACTTTTGTAACTGAAGTTACCTATTGTAAGCAGTAAGACCCGTTTTTGATCATTTTTTGGTGATGAATGGGTGATTGTATCTATAAGGTACAAGAAATTGTGGACTGTGGCAATCATTTATAAACAAGTCCCCGGCACTTTATTTGCCACTTCGTTCTCGGGCAGTAAACTCAAGTGCCGAGGACTTTGGTAAACGCATTACGTTATAGCTCGTGGGCCACTTTTGCTAGTCGCTCTACGGCACGCTCTAGGTCACTCA
>JBNKHS010000255.1:0-6532 GCA_050290485.1 Promineifilaceae bacterium (SeqCode)
CAATATTTTATCGATTTGTCGAGGATTCTTCCTTCAATATGACGAGCGATAGTACTAATTTCTTAAAAATTTGTATCTACGCTTGGAAAATTCGAGTTCCTCTTGCTGTTGTCGGATCAATCAAGATAGTTTTCAACTCATTTGCAATCAATCCGGAAAATATACGAATTTGCATGGTAGGGTGGGCGGCAACAAGTGCCAACATACTATGCACCTTGGTGGCCATACCCCCCGTCACATCTGTGCCTCGCGAGCCACCTAAAGCGGACTCAACCTGATGGATATTTGTGACTGAAATGTCGGAAATCACAACTTGCTGTAAATCGTAGACACCGTCTGTTTCACCGGCGAGTAGTAACCAAGACGGCCGTATTTCACCCGCCAGCGCCATCATCACCTCTTCTGTAGAAACAATTACCCCGCCACGCACAGTATCAAAGGCAACATCCCCGTGAATGACAGGTACCAAACCTGCATTTAACGCGGCCAATACAGGAGCTGCCGCGATTCGATCAATCTTACCATCGATACAAGTAACCGATGCACAAGGCTGCAAACTAATAGCAGATAGGCCAGTTTCTAATAGCGCTTCAGTGACGATACGATTCAATCGTAAGGCAGAAGCACTCACCTCTGTAAAACCACGCCACGCTTCAGCATCACTGACCCCATGCCGCGTCCCATATTTTGCACCAACCACATGCCCAAAAGAACCACTGCCATGCCCCAAAACGAGTCTCAGATCCGGGTTTTGCACTTTGGCTTCTTTTATTTCTTGAGCCACACGTTGCAAAACATCAAAGCGGACTGCCTCGACGCCTGTTTTGTCCGTAATCAGTGAACCGCCTAATTTTAGAAAGATTGTTTCATTATTCATTTGGTTTATTGATAAGATCAGAGATTAGAGATTCTACATTAATCTCCAATCTCATGGCCGCAGGCCACCAATCTCTAATCTCCATATTTAGTTACATGCGCAACGGCCGTTTCCGGCGACTCTGCAAAATATAACAAATCCATATCTTTGGCTTTGATGTAGGCAGGATCAAAAAAAGCATGAACTGTTTTCGGCCATAAATCACCAAGCAGCGCAAACGGCCGTAAATCAATCTCGCCCGTTTGTAAGTAACTCCAAGCCAGCGTCATTTCAGAAATCGTGCCAATACCACCGGGCAGCGTAATCATGCCATCATTATGACGCACCAAGTGCAGCAAGCGCTCCGTCAGCGTCTCATATTTAATCTCTTCTTTAATCCATTGGTTAGGGCCTAACGGGCGAAATTGCTCAATCTGTGTACAAGTGACTCCAATGACATGCCCACCGGCTTCTGCTGCCCCTTGCGAAACGGCCGTCATTGTGCCACTATAGCCGCCAGTCGCTACTGCATATCCTGCATCCGCCAGCAAACGCCCAACCATACGCGCATTTTCATAATCCACACTGCCCTCTTGAGGAGCAGAGCTCCCAAATACAGAAATCACACCTTTCATTCAGTTTCTCTCTCCAAAAAGTCTTTTAACGCTGTCAACAGCTCCACTGGTTTTTCGAGCATGATCACATGGCCACATTCAGGCAAAATCTGTAATGTCGCGTTCGCAAACATCTCCACCAATTGCTCACTATCGCTCGTCAGAACAACTGGATCAGAATCCCCCCAAAGCAAATACACAGGCACAGTAACCTGGTCCAACTGCTGACTATCATCATGAAAAGCCAACGCTTTAAGCACATCACCAGATGCTCGCGACAAAGTCAAATTTCGTTTGCGACGCTCCATAATGCCATCCGCCTCATAAACAGAGGCATCATACACAGCCCTTTCCAATTGCTTTTGTTCAATAACATCATTACTGGTCATCGCCATACCTAAATCGACAAGGCCTAAGGCGATCCCCATCCGTTTAACAGAGTTAGGGAAGTAGTTGCCCACCAAGACAGCTGGTGCCATTAAGAATAATCCCATAACATCTTCGGGATAAGTGATTGCATACGCTGTGGCCAATGCGCCACCAAAGGAATGCCCCAAGACAATCGCTGGCGGCAGCTCCAAAGCATCGCGGAAGGCAGCTAACCATTCAACCAAATGGGGAATAACGTAAGGCTCGGTCGCGTCGCTTTCGCCAAAACCGGGGATGTCGGGGGCAATGAGCCAATGCTTGTCCGCCAACCCGGCCATCAATTCACGAAAGTTATCCGCAGACGCGGTCATCCCGTGTAACAAAATTACAGGACGCCCGTTTTTGTTGCCTGCCGTATAGTAAGCAGTTTGTACGCCCAATGCATCTACAAATTGCGGATCATATTTAGGAACTTTCAATTCTGTCATGTAACTCACCTACTCCATTGAAATATTAGCATGGAACATAGACAATGCCACCTTACGGAAATTAAATCACCTTTCGTTTTACAACAATTCTGTTTATCCTACGTATTGAAAGGTATGATTAGGCAGATTCACTTGATCTAATAATTAAGTCAATTTTTATAACTTGGGATAAAAGATGCGAGACGAAATAACTGAACATTCCGAACAACAACCTACCCTCTGGGATCATATGCAAACACCACTCATCATTCTGGGTGGTTTTATTGTGCTCATTTGGTTTATTGAATTAGTCGATGTTGTTTTTTTGGACGGGGGACTTGACCAATATGGGATTCAACCACGCACTACACAAGGGCTATATGGGATCTTCCTTGCCCCGTTTTTGCATGGCGGGTTTGGTCATGTCATGGCTAATACGATGCCTGTTTTGATAATGGGTGTTTTGATCATGATTACGCGTGGCGTCAAAGAGTTTTTGATGGCAACAGCCGTTATTATGCTCATTAGTGGGTTAGGGACGTGGCTCATCGGGACAACAGGATCAGTTCACATTGGTGCCAGTGGTCTTATCTTTGGGTATTTTGGCTTTTTGTTGGTGATTACCTATTTCGAACGCAGTTGCCGCAATGCAATTGTGGCCGGATTTGTCCTCTTTCTTTACAGTGGTCTCATTTGGGGCGTCTTTCCACGTAATGATGGCATTTCATGGCAATCCCATCTATTCGGCTTTATCGGCGGCATTATTGCTGCCTATCTCATTACCCGTGGCAAAACGAATGCACCAGCAATAAATAATACTGTCGATGATGGTGTCCTAAGAATTACAAGTGAAGATTTGTAATCCTTATATTGATGGAACAGCTTCAGATACGGCCGTAAATGATAAGCCATTGCGATGAGAAATAGTCTTGCTCTGCAACCGTCGCAAGACAGGATTACGCGGATCGGTAACAAACTCCCAAAAAGCAGTCTGTGCTGTTGTGCCCACACGACTTAAATCACATCCTATGTAAATATCTTGGTTCAGATCTAAGCCACGAACTTGGACAGGGGCAACCTTCCCCTCAACCAGGCGAGAAACAATGATTTGAGAGACAAAGCCAACGCCAATGCCTTCTTGTACAGCAAGGGCAATCGCTTCCGAATTCCCCAAGGTCAAAACCGTTTGCAACTGTTCAATAGCGTATCCAAACTCTTTTAATCCTTTCTCAACAACAGCCCGTGTACCCGACCCCTCTTCACGCCAAATAAAGTTTTCAGTTAAGAGTTCTGCTGGCTCTATAACACCACGCTGTGCCCAAGGATGATCCAAAGGAGCGACAAGAATAACTTTGTCAGAAATAAATTTACTAAAATCAAGTGTTTGGCAAAATTCTGCCGAACTCGCTAAGGCCACATTGACCTCACCATCTAATAACTTCTCAATAGCCGCTTGCCGTGCCGTCACGTAACAACTCGCTTCAACCTTTGGGTACATTTTCATAAATTCAGCAAGCAAATAAGGCAATACATACTTACCCACTGTTGTGCTGCAAGCGACAAGTAAACGGCCGTAAACATCCCCCTTTAACGACTCCATCTTATTCTCGATGCTTTTAGATTGCGAAACCATCTTCTCCGCCATTGGCAACAGCGCCTCACCTGCATCCGTTAAGCGCAAATGGCGACCAGCACGAACAAACAATTCAATTTCAAAATGATGTTCCAACGCCTGAATATGTTGGCTTACACTCGGCTGCGTCATATGTAACTGTCTTGCTGCTGCTGTAAAATTTAAGGTTCTCGCCGCGATTAAAAATACGTTTAGTTGATGTGCATCTAGCATAGAATTTCTCAAACAACGCTGCTTCCCCATAATCTTGGGAATCATCACGTTACAAAATATCATTTTCTTTTTCGCATTATTCCCCGCCCTCCATATTGTCACAAGTGCCAAATGTCACATGAACATCAGCAAAGTCATAATCTTTACTTATAAAACAAATAAATAAAAACGTAAGCAAAACGAGCAAGCAAACCTCAATGAGGCCTATACAATCCCACAAATTGTGCCAAAGTAACATCCCAATTTAAAAATCACTCTCTCCCGCATCTTAATGTTTATTGGATTGATCCACTTCTTCATATAATGCTCTTGTTGTACTTAGATCTGGTTCGTAATTAGGAAATGTCGCTGGCTGGACGATTTACATATCTAAAACAAAAGAGGCCTCTGCAAAAGAGACCTCGGTTAATATCAAATTCGGTGCTTAACTTAAGCAAATGCTTTAAGCAGAAACAACCGCTGTCTGCCCATCTTGCCCAAGGAGATAAGTAGGAACAATATCTAAACTATTAGCCAACACAGTCGCTTCTTCAATACCTTTGGCAAGAGCAACTTCACGCAATTCAGGGGTAATATCCATCGGTTGTGCGTTTACAAAATGCATATCTGTAATACCCACAAACCCAAAAATTGCCCGTAAATACGGTTCTTGGAAATCGTAAGCGTGGAATGGCCCACCTTCCGAATAATCACCACCACGAGATGTAATACAAACCATCTTCTTATTCTCAAGAAGCCCATATGGCTGGCCAAGTTCATTGTATCCAAACAAATAACCGGGTTGCACGACAGCGTCAATAAAATATTTAAGGGCATAGGGGATCGTGAAGTTCCACATTGGTGTCGAAATCAGGTAAATATCGGCACTCTTAAATCTCTCGATGAATACTTCGATTTCTCCCCATGCATCAGCGTGTGCCTCAGCAACAGGATTTCCGCGCATCAATGTATATTTCGTTTCAATATTATCCCCAACAACTGCAGGAATATCATGGTTAAATAAATCAATCTCATCAACAACCAGATCAACATACTTCGCTTGCAACACACTTAAAAATGCATTGGAAATTTGTAATGTATTTGATTGTTGGCGAGGGGTGGACACAATGTGAAGCAGTTTCATACGTTTCTCCTTAAAATAAACAAAAGAATACAAAAGGGCTACAAATACATTCCCAGATTTGTGTTTAGAAAAACGGAATGAGGCTAGATTGTTTTATTGCAAAGTTGCTACGTTGTTGAACACACGATAAAGAATATCTTTCAATAACACGCTTGTCAATAAGATTTGATTATCGATCTTTTTGATTGAGGTAAGATAAATGCATGAAATTGATTGCACCTATGCAAGATTGCACCCATTGAATCCATCACCTTCTACATAAGGAAACATTAAAACTTTCATTCCAAAATCTATATGATATGACACAGTTGTTTCTAACTAAGTTATAATTCGGCTAACTATGAGAAGAAAAAGTGTTGGTTTGCTATTCATTTTTGTTTTTCTGGTGGCATGTGGTGGAGATGTCACCTTACCTCCTATTCAAGATAGTAGTGAACTGGTCACATTACCCCCATCTGCAACCGTAACGGCCGTTCCCACAGAGATCCCCGCCACTGATGATGCTTCTGGTATTGGACTGGCCTTCTTCAAAGCGTGGGAAATGAATGATTTGTTGGGCATGTACAGCTTGCTCGCCCCGCAAAGCCAAGCCTTGGTTGGCAGTCAACCCTTCGTTGCGTTGTATGAAGATGCCATGTCCACAGCCACCGTTAAAGAGATAGAGACACAGCCCCTTGGCGTTATCCAAGAAGGCAATAATGCGGAGATGGAAGTCCGTGTCATTTGGAAAACGGCCGCTGTGGGAGACATTATTCGCGATCTGACCGTACCCATGCGTTACGAAAACGGCCGTTGGGGTATCGTGTGGAATGAAGGGCTCATCTTACCTGAGCTTGCAGGGGGAAACCAGCTCGTCATGGATCGGCGCATCCCCGCACGTGCCAACATCTACGATAGAGCAGGCAAAGCACTTGCTTATCAAGGAAGCATCCTCACCTTAGGTGTCATCCCAGGGCAAATTGAAGATGAAACTGGCATGTTAAATGCCCTCAGTCCTTTGCTGAATAAAACCCCAGAAGAAATTAAAGAAGATTACGCAGCTGCCCAACCCGATTGGTATTGGCCCATTGGTGATGTCTCCGAACAAACAATGCAAGAGCTTGGTCATACAATTCAGCCCTACATTGGTAAAGGGCTTGCTGCGCCCAAACCTCGCCTCGCCCGCCTTTATTCCGATGCGAAAGCCGCACCTCATCTCGTTGGCTACACCGGCTTCATCCCTGAAGAAGAAATTGATGCCTATAGAGCTCAAGGATA
>JBNKHS010000256.1:0-6512 GCA_050290485.1 Promineifilaceae bacterium (SeqCode)
CATTGAAGGCAATGACTTTGCTAAATTCTTGTAAAACTTGCGCAAACAATTGCACAGCTTCATCTTGGGAACAATCGACCAACGCATGATGCGCCATTGTTTTGCTGTCTACTTTTTCTTGGAGGATGTAAAACACAGGGCGGCCGTTTTTATTGACAAACGCAGCGTAGCCATGCGTCGGCAAATGTATGCCGATCTTCTCCTCAAGCAACCAATGATACTCATTGTATGTTGCCAAATATTCATCTAACTCAACGGCCGTTTCAAAAATCGACAACCGCTTAAATGCAAATCCGTGGAAAGCAGGATCGTCTAATTCAAACACCGTGCTTATTTCTCCGTAGCCCAACACACGACTGGCCATCTGATGCGTTTCTGGCTTAGAAGGATCTAACCCGTTTTCAAATGCCTGCAACAAATCAAGATCAATGACATGATTACCAGGATGCACTACTGCATTTTGCGAAAGAGAAGTTAACATCTCACACCTCCAACCAAAAACGATCTAAACAACCTCTTTTCTTTGAGCTAATTGAGCCATAATTTCTGCATGACGGGTACGCGTAATTGGATATTTATACACAATCGGAAAACTTAAAATGAGCACCACAGCCGGTACAATGCTCACAAACAAGCGCAATGCCCAGGTGACGCCTTCAGGTTGCACAGGAATAGCCTCACCGGGAACAGCATTAACGTAACCAGCCCAGTCGAATACCAAATTCGAGCAGGCTAACCCTAACGAGATACCCAATTTTTGCAAGAAAACAAAAAACCCATAATAAACACCTTCGCGTCGTAAACCTGTATTCAACTCATCCACATCAATGACATCTGGCAACATACTCCACGGAATGAGATAGGCCACACTGGCCCCTGCACCCGCCAAAATGGCTAACAAGATGAGAAAGTTCATTTGTCCTGGCTGCACAAAGAACAAAACAAATTGCACGAAGAGCCAAAAGGTTACTCCCACAAAATAGACATGTCGTTTGCCAATCCATTCGCTCACCTTCGTCCACACAACTAAAAATAAAAAAATGGAAATTTGAAGCGACATGGCCAATATGATGAACCGCCCTTCATCTCCAATCCAGTAGCGAACATATAGTAACATATTGGCCTGGATGAATTGAATAGCTAACCAAGACATGAGGTAAATAGCAGTCACCATCACAAAGGGACGATTACTAAATGCGATGCGGAACCCTTCTATAAAACCAGGTTCTTCTTCCTCATCGTCTCGTATATATCTTTCTTTAACCGAGGCAAAGGTAATCCAATTGGTGAGGATAATAACAATGCCCATCAAAAAAGCACTGAGGGCGTATCCAGCTTGTACTGATTCTGATGAGCGTAAAATGGTGTCGTGCACCAGCAATGCTGTCATCCCCCCTAAAATCGAGAAACTAAAGCGGAAGGAGTTTAGACTTGTCCTTTGATCATATTCAGGTGCAATTTCCGGCGTTAGTGCCGTGTAAGGGACGTTTACGGCCGTTAATGCCGTATCTAAAAGCAACGCAACAAACAAGTAGAAAAAGAACAACCCCCAATCGCCCCAAGCAGGCACTTGCCATTGCAAAAACCACGCAATGCCAAATGGCACAGCGCCAAACAGCAACCAGGGCCGTCTACGTCCCCAGCGAGTGTTAGTCCGATCGGTTAATATTCCTAAAATGGGGTCGTTAACACTGTCCCATACCTTGACAATCAAAAATATAAGTGCAGCCAAGGACGGCCGTAAACCAGCAACATCCAACAAAAAAGCATTTAAATAAAATCCAGATAACGTTGCGACCAACGCAGGACCAACGTCACCCACACCATACGCCATCTTGCGCCAAAAGGTTAGCGGTGTGGCTGGTTTCTCTACAATATCTTGATGCGGTTCATGTACAATCGTCATTACATTCTCTCCTATCCATTACAAACTAAAGCCACAAGTTGGTTAAAACTGCCTTCTGAAGATATGGTGCCTCAAAAACAGCATCCTCTGTAACCAAAATAGATTGCCCTTCACTTATCAGATCCCATAACTGTCCATGGAAAAACAGATGCATTCCGGCTTTCGCCCCAGATGATGCCATTCGCCCCGGTAATGCATATTTCAACCAAGCTTCCCGTTCGGTTAGACGACCGACATCCTTTAGATCAACATCTTGAGGTACAAAAGCTGTGCTGTAACCAGGCCATGGTTTAAACCACTCTCCTTGATTATTGGGGACGGCAATGATCTCTACATTTTGCCCAGCTAACACCGCATAAGAAGCTGGATACCATGAATCGGCACAAATCAGCACACCAAGGCGACCAGCGGGTGTCTCGTAAACAGGAATATCGGTTAATTCTCCCGCCATTAAAAAGTCGGTTTCATCATGGACTAAGTTGTTTTTACGCGTTATTTGGGGATGAAGCGATCCATTTGGAGCAAAGACACAAGTTACATTTTGTAAAGGGCCATCACTTATTTGCAAACGGCCGTTTTCAACATATGGCATCGGCAAAAATAGAGAACCAGCCACAATGGTGACTCCATATTTACTCGCCAAATCCGCAAATATTGTCTGGTAATCACACGCCATTTGCTCTGCTTTCATGCGGAACAATGCGTCGATGTGCCTCGCTCTACATTGCGCCGCAAACCAGTAATGCCCAAAGCGTAACCAATGATGCCGAATCATTCGTTTGACGGCCGTTTCTGTATTATCCGCCGTAAAAATTGAGCGGTGTTCATGGTTAAGGAGCAACCATGTGCCTATATTTTCAGGGAAAATGATTACTGTTTGGGAAGACAACCACCCTTCCTTGCAGGCAGCTGCTAAATAACCATCTAGCTTTTCATGGCAGGATACGGCCGTTGCATAATCGTCAGGACGCATAAAAGGTTGAATACCAACCAAATTACCTTGACCAGATTCCACCCCAAAACTATCTATTGACTCAATCTCTAATTCTGTTTGATCAAGTGAGCGCAGTTCTTTGATGTGCATCATACGCTTCTCCTTAGTGAAAACAATTTATTGCTTTCAGCATAGAAGATGAGCGATTTAAGGAACAGCGGGTAACACTTAAAATGACTCGGAGAATGGTTAAATAACGATGTTAGAGCTTAAATTATGGTTTAATTCAATCCCACACAAAGCCGTGCAGTCACCATAAAATGGCACAACCCTAAGAAACAGTGTCAAATGGCATCAGTTTTTAGGCCAAAACTAAGGAATTTATCTGCAATGGAATAAATTGTTATTTAGCTTCGGCAGAGGTTATTCTATTTTTACTTAAGTTGTAGTTAAATTGAATTAAGTTGCGTAGATTACGACTACGATAGAGCAACAAAAGTACGGTTGCAGCACCTAGGCAATCAATTAATACATCACCTAAAGCCGGCGTTCGCCCTACCACAAACTGTTGATGAAACTCATCACTCATGGCATAAACGGCCGTAATCACAAATGCCCACAAATACGGCCGTTGCCATCCCATCGTTACCCGGAAAACCAACACAGCTAAAATTGCATAAGCTAAAAAATGGCCACTCTTCTTGATCAATAGATCCCAAATTCCATAGTTAGGCAATGCTTCCGACGGTTGATGAGATACAAAAAAGATAGCTCCCATCCAAAACAACATAGGAAACCAAGTTGTAAAATTTATTTGAAACTGCTTAAAATTTAACACGAGAAATTCTTACCACCACATTTTTTCTTTTCCAAACTGGAACAACGCAAAACCAACAGCAATAGCAATTGCAATTGGTATAAAAAACCGAATAGCGACTAAACCACCGAAATACACAAGGATAACAAGGAATAACAATAAACCAACGATTAGGAAAATTGGAGAAAAAGGTAGGGCTGATTCACTCTCACGTGCACTCATTCGTTTATGTTGCGCTTTTATACAGCTAGCATGTTGACCAACACGTAAGACCGCTCCTGAAAATTGCCATTGACAACCACACAACTCACATTGGTAACATTTTTGTATCGGTTGTCCTGTCTCCTTATCAGTCCGTATTAAAACCCGCCCACCACAATGATCACAATCGTAACCACTGTCTTCAAATGAAGTTTTCGCTTCAATCATAACATCCTAACACCTAAAACATTCTCATAAGCATTAGAATAGGCCAAAAATGATATAAACCAACGGTTTCTAAACACGTTCACAGGAATCAAGCAATAAATTATATTTGCTGGAATGGCTAACATAAACAAATCCACCACAATTCCTGCAAGAGGCTTGATACTCCATATCTGAGCCAGAAACAACTTCCCATTCAGTTAACACATGCCCATGTATGCTCGCCGACGCTTCTTCTTCGCGCATATTGAGGGAGAGTTGCTCGGCACGATCGGCTTGTTCCATCTTGTTAAACGTTTCTTGCGCTTCAACAATAGCGCGAACAGCAGTGGCCTGTACTAAATTTTCTGGAACATCATCTGGTAAGTCAGCTACCTTCTTCATTAAATGATAAAGGGCATCAGCAATTTCTTTGCGAGTATCTTCATCGTAGCGGGGTACAAGCTCGCCATCTTCTAATAAGCCAATAAAATAGTTTAAGGCAGATTCAAGATGGTTAAGGTGGATGTCAACTTTATCGCTCATAAAATTCTCCTGTATGTAGCAACATTTACCGAAGTCCTAAACTTAAGACATTATACAACAGAATATTGTTACGCAACTATGGGCCATTAAGGGTATAAAAGCACTTTGCGAACACCAGGTTTTGTCGCGTGGTCAAACGCGTACAAGCCATCAGCAAAGCTATATGATGCATCAATCATCGACTTGACGTCAATTTTGTGTTGCGCCAGCAATTGCAAAGCTGGGGCAAATGGACCACAACGCGACCCAATTACGTTGATTTCATCAACGACAATTTTGGTTAAATTGAGATTGCTTTTCCCCGCAAATGTCGATTTGAGCACCAATGTTCCTAACGGCCGAATTAAATCCAAAGATTGGGCAAAGCCCGCATCGTTTCCTGTTGCTTCCACAACGAGATCAAAACTGTTTGCTGGCAACGTATTGCTCAAAGCAACGGATAAACCCATTGCTTTTGGCAAAGTCAAAGACGCCTCACGGCGACCAATCATCGTTACATCGGCTCCAGCTTGCGCCAAAACTTGTCCAATTAGAAGCCCCAAACGCCCTGGCCCTACAACGGCCGTTTTCATCCCGGCCACCGCATCAACTTGCTCTAAAATACGAACTGCTGCTGCTACTGGTTCTGTAAATACGGCCGTTTCATCATCAACACCATCCGGCACAGCAAACAAATTTGTTATCGGCAAGGTAACATATTCCGCAAAAACCCCGTCTCGATGATGGATGCCAACTGCCGACCGTGTAGGGCAATGTTCTGGCCCGTTTTCCAGACAAACAGCACAACGACCACAGCCAATGTTAATGCTCCCCACAACTCGTTTACCAACCCACGATTGCTGTGCACAGGCGACAACTTCCCCTACAAATTCATGTCCTAAAACGCCCTCAAACTCCGGGACGTATCCTTTGACCATTTCTAAATCGGTCGAGCATATGCCCGCCAAGCGCACCTGAATTAATACCTCGTCTGCGCTTGGTTCAGGTTGCGGCAAATCTGTACGGTAAGTTAATCTACCATGCGCTAAATAAAGTCCATTCATTATGGTTCCGGTGTGGCTGCACTTGTTGCTTCAACTGCAAGTGTAGCCTCGGGAGAAGCCGTTTCGGGAATCGGTGTCGCTTCGCCATCTGGGGCGGCTTCCTCAACTGGAATACCTATCAACTGATTAAGCAATTCATTTAATGGTTCAAGCAAGGTCACATTGGCCGTCTCATTCCAAAAGCCATCATAAACACCTCCTTGCCCACGCACAAGTAAAACAGAGCGAGCAGGTTGTGGTGTCGCCGTTGCTTCTGAATTCGTCTCGTCACCTGCTTCCCCTAAAAATGAGGTGAGCCCCAACTTAAGTTGATTGCTCTCCAGTAAAGTTGTGGTCAAACTAAGCACGTCTGCGGCAGAAATTGTTGTTGTTACTGTCTGATTTGTTGGTGAAACAGCAACGGCCGTTCCATCATTCAGTATTGTTAGCTGAGCGCCATCAAAACGTGCGTAATCAAGCAGCCCATTTAATGGAAATAAAGATGGCGGGCGTTCGGCTGTATTATCACTATTGGCAATTCTCTCTGCTGCAGCATTATCCAAAAGGATATAAATCGGAAGCAAGGATGTTGGTAAGGCATATTCTGGACAGCTAATATTAATCCACTTGTTTGTGACACCATTATTCAAAAACAACGTTTCAAGTGGTGTGCCTGTACAAGGCACTTGATATTGTTGTCCTACCTGTTCCAAATCTATTTGATTCAAGGCCTCAAGCAATGCCGGGTCAACAGCAACTGGCTGGGCAATTTCAGCATCAGTGGCAAACCAAAAATACACTAGACCCTCATCGGTGAGGGCAATTGTATGGGCTGGCGCAAAAGGAGAAGCCCCTCTACGTAAACCAATTTGGGTGTTTGCC
>JBNKHS010000257.1:0-6499 GCA_050290485.1 Promineifilaceae bacterium (SeqCode)
TAGATTCAGCGGTAAGTTCTGCGATTGAAAAGGCGAAAGAAAGTTCAGCTGAGTTGATCCTGTTACGATTAAGTCGAGATGCAAAAGATTCAGAGCGTTGTTTTGGGCAGGAAAGTATTTTCTCCATTTTGCGAGGCTTGCAATCACAATTGCAACAACTTCCTATTAAAGTGTCGGTAGATACGGCCGTTGGTATCAAGGCAAAAATAATTGCCAAATATGCTAAAGAGCATGATGTTGATTTGATTGTGATCTCAGACGATCAAGTGCACCTAAAGGGGCATCACAGTTTGGCCGAGAAGTTGACAAAAACGGCCGTTTGCCCAACTGAGGTTATTCGTCCCAATTAAATTTTGTACAAATATAAGTATAAGTTGGCATTAAAATGAAAATGCAGGGTTAATGAGCACTACTGCCACGTGCAAGCCCTGCTTTCATGTTTTCCTCTTTGCCCGGAGTTAAGAAGCGCACGGCGATCAAGAACAACGTCCCTAACATCAGCGCCCACAAGATAAACAAATTGGTTGCCCCTGCTGTTTGGAAGAGAAACCCGCCGAAGATTGGGGCCATCGCCATGGCTAAACTATAAAACGCAGCAGAAATCCCCAGCATTCCCCCTGTTTCTGATGAATCGACACGTTTGGTAATCAAACTATTGATCGACGGTTGCAAGATGCCACCACCGATGGAAACAGGTATCATGGCAACGAGGAGCCAGGCTAATCCTAACCAACTATTGTGTGCTTCCTCAGGGAGTTCAACTGTTTCCCCACGAATTTCTTCACTGTCGGAAATGGATAACTCTTCGGCAACGGCCGTTTCTGAATACCACGGTACAGGTTGTCTTGGTGTTAGTCCCAGGGCAAATAAGCCAATCGCTAACAAGGCTAATCCACCATATACCAAACGCCTGTCGCCAAATTTGCGACTCCATTTGCCAATAAGTCCACCTTGTACCGCGACGACAATAATACCCACATAGATAAAGACGAGCGCATTGCCAGAGGCGTTTAGCCCAAGACGATTTAAGGTGAAAAGCGCTAGCATTTGCTCGAAGCCACCAAAAGCCAATTGTTGCCCAAACATGAGCAAGAGTAATAAGCCAATGGTTGGATGACGCAAGGCCGCAAACATATCGCGGATGCGAAAAGACGGCCGTTTCCCTTCTGCATTATGACTTCGCCTTTTTTCTTCTGGCAATGTTTCTTGCAGCCAGAAAGCTGTGAGTAGGATTGACAATAAGGAGCAGACAGCCGCAGCAAATGCAGGGACTTGATAATTGTTGTCGGTAACTGCTAACGATACAAAGGCGATGACAGGGCCAACAATGAATCCCAGTCCAAACGCGGCACCAATAAGACCCAACCCTTGTGTGCGTGTTTTTTCAGTGGTTACGTCGCTAATGGCCGCTTGGGCGGTAGCGATATTGGCTCCAGAAATGCCATCAATGATTCGTGAGAGCAAAATGACGATGAGGCTGTTGGCAAAACCCAACATGAGAAAGCCGATGAATGTGCCAATCTGGCTAATGACGAGGATCGGTTTACGGCCGTATCGGTCTGAAAGGCGGCCTAGAACGGGCGCACCAATGAATTGCATAATAGGGTAAGCTGCGGCCAGTAGACCGATAACTGTTGGCGATGCTCCAAAAGAAGTGGCATATAAAGGCAACAAAGGAATAATAATCGTCAGACCTAAAATATCGATCAAGACAATGATGAAAATAGGGAAGATTCGCTTGAAATCTAACTTTTCTTCTGATTCAGATTGAATATTTTTTTCTTCTAGCACATCGGCCATAATGAACTCTCACCTAAATGAAAAATTGATACGGTATTGTATCGTTTCGGTATTAATTATCCCAACCAACCTTGGGGCAAGGCAGAAACGGCCACAAAAATTAGGAGCATAATGGCAATAATCAGCATGCTGTTATTGCGAAATTTAATCTTATCTGCCTTATCTTTCCATCGATTATAAATATGTGCCAACGTGATTGTGAGGATTAATGTGACCCCATGTTCAATGCGGTATCTTGTAAAGCCCAGTGTAAACAGCAGAATCATACCTAGGATAAGTTGTAGATCGAGGAAGCCTACAAAAATGCTCATAATACGGCCGTCTCTGACGTCGTACTCCTTGCTTTGCAGCCACCCCAATACATTATTGAGTAAAGCAATGATGGTAATAATGACGACAATCCAACGGACTATCGAGTGAATCGTAAGTAGCAACATAGAAAAGATCCTTTTAATTTAATTGAGCGCCGCAATCACGGACTCTAACCAACTGATTTCGGCGCTAAGGTGTGCAATTTGGTGACTGATAATATATTGGAAAGATCCAGGATGCAGCGGAGCTGCCTCGGCTTTTGTTAATTCATCAACTAAATATTGTTGACGTTGTTTTAGCAAAGGGATTGCTTCTTCATTGGGAATTGCGTCCAAAAAAGCGAGACCGACAATATCTGTAAACTGAGTAGGTGTATGACTCTTTAAGTTTTCACGCAGGAGCGCTTGAAAATGTTGCTCCCCATTTGGCGTTATTTTGTACACTGTGCGTACAGGGCGATTGCCACTTTGCTCTTTTGTTTCATCAACAAAACCATTCTTGGCCAATTTGTCTAATAGATAATAAGCTGTTGATTTTTTGATATCTGTGCATGCTTGCATATAAGATTCGATGAAGTCATATAGTTCATAACCATGCATATCTTGTCTGCGCAGTAAGCCTAGAAGCAACAGTTCTCTTTCCATCATTAGTTCCTTGGTTAAGATTGAATAGTCAATATTGACTATTCAGCGTTGATTATAATCATAATTGCTATTTGATCAACTTTATGAGGATGAGTTAAGTTTCAGTGTGTTGGCTAACCTGTCATTGGGATTTATACTTGCAGGGTCGGTTAGCTAAAGTAAGAAAGCGCGAGGAAAGGAAATGAAAAACAGGGCTCATCAAATTGGTTGGTTTCCTCAGTGGAAACATGTAATCATTTTATTGATATTTGTACTTTCCTTAAGTTTTTTATCTGCATGTAACAGCACCCCCGCAGAAGAAGTGGATGAGCCCAATGAGGAGATGACAGCTACGCCGCAAAGTGCCTTGCCAACTGCACCTCCGTTAGTAAGCACCATTGCGGGTATGCCGCAGGGCAGTTTGTTGGCGACTGTGACGCAGAGTATCGATGTGCCGCCGGAAGATGAGATTGAACCTTGTACAAATACGGCCGTTTTGTTAGCAGATGTGACGATCCCTGATGATTCTGTGCTGCCACCTGGACAACCGTTTGAAAAGATTTGGGCAGTCCGCAATGCGGGTACCTGTTTTTGGGAGGAAGGGTCAAAGCTTGTCTTTGGTGGTGGGGATCAGATGCAGGGCCCTGATTCGACTTTTGTGGCACCAACCGCGCCGGGGCAAGTTGTTAATGTTTCGGTGAATTTGATGGCACCGAGGGAGGGGGGAACCTATTCGGGATTATGGCAGTTGGAAATGACAAATGGAGAGCGGCTGGATGTGTTGTTGATCGTTCGTATTCAGGTGCCGATCATAGAAGAGGCAACAGCCACACCAGAACCATTGCCAACAGAAACGGCCGTTCCCACCCAACAACCAATCGCTACACCACCACCGACCCCAGTTGTTATAAACGGATGGCAAGGACAATATTTTAATAATCCCAATGTTGAAGGCACACCAGCCCTTGTGCGTGATGATCCTCAAATTAATTTTAATTGGGGAGTCGGCTCCCCAGCCCCGCAAATCCAACCTGATCTATTTTCCGCCCGCTGGACACGAGAAGTGCAATTTCAGGAGCATGCTTACACATTTTTTGCGCGTAGCGACGATGGTGTTCGCGTTTGGGTAGACAATCAACTTGTAATCGATCAATGGCACACTGCTACTGGGCTAACCTATAACGCCACGATCTTTTTGACAGAAGGTACACACAATGTTCGTGTGGAATATTATGAGGATGTTGGTGTGGCTGAAGTGCAAGTGTGGTGGGAATTAACCAATCAGGTGAATGATTTAGGCTGGCTAGGCGAATACTTTGCTACACCCGCCTTGTTTGGCCCACCTGCACATGTGCGTGTTGATCCCCGTATTGATTTTAATTGGGGCAATGGTGCTCCTGCCCCCGGTGTTACCAGCGATAACTTTTCGATTCGTTGGCGTGGTAATTTTAGCTTTGAAGAAGGCCTTTATGAATTTACCATTGACGCGACAGATGGTGTGCGCGTTTACATCAATGATGACTTGGTTTTAGATGGCATGGAGCAAGCAGAACGGCGAACCATAAAATTCAGCCATACGTTTAACAATGATGATTATGATTTGAAAGTTGAGTATGTCTCGTTATTGGGAGAAGCGGTGATCAAGATTTCTTGGGTGAAAAAGGCCTTGTAATTCGATGTCGTTACTAGCTGTTTCTTTTGTTGCTGCAGGCCGTAGTTGAGAATGTATGCATGATGGCAATGCCAACAGATATTGATCGCTACCAGATTGTAGACTTTTTGGGGCATGGTGGATTTGCTGATGTCTATTTGGCACATGATCCCAAACTGAATCGTCAAGTGGCGATAAAATTACTGCACATGGCTGCGTTGGACAGAGCGGCACCTAACTCCACGAAAAGTGCTCGTGAGCGCTTTGCGCAAGAAGTGGAAACGTTGGTGGCGTTGGAGTTTGATGGGGTCGTGCGGTTGTATGATTTTGGGGAATTTGAACAACGGCCGTATTTGGTGATGCAATACATGGCCAGGGGGACGTTAGCTGAGCGTTTAGCTGCTGGGGGGCTAGCTTTGTCGGAAACGGCCGTTATTCTCAACCGTCTCTGCACTTCCCTAGATAAAGTCCATCAACGCGGCATTATCCACCGCGATTTAAAGCCACAAAACATTCTTTTTGACGCTGATGGGTATCCTTATCTGGGTGATTTTGGCATTGCCCAACTGGCAGCGACAAATAACCCCACAGCCACGATCGGTACACCAAGCTACATGGCTCCAGAGCAATTTGATGATAAGCCTCTAACCATCCAAACTGATATTTATCAACTAGGGGTGATCCTCTTTCAAATGGTGACGGGAGCAACCCCATTTGAAGCAACCACACATGCTGCGCTTATTCATAAAATATTACAGCAAGCGCCGCCATCAGTTCACGATTATGTTTTAGATTTAAATCCTCAGCTTGATGATTTATTTCAAATTGTGTTGGCCAAAGATGCGGGTAGCCGCTATGGTACGGCTATTAGTTTGGCTGAACATTTTTCCCAAATCATTGAGCAACCAGCGTCTACACAGGAGCTGACACCTGTTGTTGCTCCAGCATTGGTCAGCGAACCACCTACCGATACGGCTCAGAAAAAGCAATTGATGATCTGGCTGGGGAGTGGCTTGCTTTTGCTACTTGTTTTATTGATCAGTGCTGTTTTACTTCTGCCACAAATGCGATCCTTGGCTACACGCCCTACAGGAACGACAACACCACTTCAGAACCAGGTTGAACAACAGCAAGGGGTGATGGTTATTCTCGTTACAGCAACGGCCGTTGCTGCAGATGAACCCATCGTTGCGCAAGACGAATTGTTGAACATACCAACTTCGACATCAGATATTTCCGCAGAAACAACTCAGATATTACTGGCTGAAAGCGACACAGTGACACCAACCGTAGCAACTGCAACAAATACGCCAGAACCAACAGCCACCGCCTTTGTTCCCGGGAGAGATACCTCAAATGTGCTGGCGAGGCGCTTGAGTGGATTGATTGTTGTTGATGGATATTTAGATGAATGGCCATTTATCCCCGTCACCTCCTCTGAACATATTGTCTATGAACATCCCGATTGGGATGGGAGCGATGACTTATTGGTCAACTGGCAATTAACCTGGGATGTTTCCTATCTCTATTTGGGCGTTGCTGTGCTTGATGATCAGCATGTGCAAACAGAAACAGGTGATCGCATATTTCGTGGGGACAGTGTTAGTTTGCAAATAGATACAGATCTGGAAGGGGATTTAAGTGATTTCATGAGCCCTGACGATTTTCAGATTGATATTTCACCGGGAGATTTTGAAGCGATTCTCCCTTCAGCAACCCTATATCGGGGAACAGATGATCGTGGCATGCAAGCGTTAAATACGAATATATTCGTGGCATCGCAAAAAGTTGATTTTGGCTACCTTTTGGAAGCAGCAATACCGTGGGCGACGCTAAATATGGTTCCTGTCGATGGCAAGATCATGGGACTCGCTTTGAACGCCACGGATGATGACAATCCAGATAACGACTTACAGGAACTGTTTATCTCTAATGTTGCAGATCGAGACTACAACAACCCGAGCAGCTGGGGAACGCTTACCCTGCGTGATGACACAGCGACAAGCAGTGTCACCACAGAACTTCCTACCCCGACTCTTTCTCTTATTTCGGCATCCAATTTGATGATTGAAGATTTTGAATACACTGATCCCTCTCTTTTGAACGCCTTGTA
>JBNKHS010000258.1:0-6464 GCA_050290485.1 Promineifilaceae bacterium (SeqCode)
CCCCACAACCCACAAAATTTTTTGTGCATTGCATAACCGCGAGAAACTTAACAAAACAACCTTACACAAAATCTTATCCTGCCATTTTTTTCTCTAAGCGCTCTACACTGCGCCTCGCATCCTGATCATTTGGGTTCGCTTGAATAGCGCGTTTAAACCATAAAATAGCGGTCTCATATTCTTGCCGATCCCGATAAACCAAACCTAAATTATAAGCCACATTCGGCGTTGCCGGATTAATCTCATACGCTTTTGTAAAAGCATCAATGGCCAACTGTTGTTGTTCATCCTTTGCCAAAATAGGATTTCCTAAATAAGCTGCCCCCAGGTTTGTCCATACCATGCCATTGTGCGGTTCCACTTCACTTAACGTTTCCAGAATGGGCACAGCAGATTTAAATTGTTTAGACAAAATGTACGCACCAGCTAAATTCAAGGCAGCATCAAAGTTTTCAGGATCTAATTTATGAGCCTTTTCCAATAAGCGTACAGCTTCCTTTGTCTTCCCATCACGTAACAAACCCGACCCACGTCGTAAAAAATGATTAAATTTCTTTGTCTGTTCAGCATCCATGCAAAACCTCTTTTTAACCGCAATTAAAATTGAGCTAAGTCAACCGGTATAAGTTCTTTATTCTCACAAGCCTGTCGGCCAATTTTTGCCATATCATGCCATTCGTCATTTATCTTTACACGAACAACATCCGCTGTAAAATCCGTATTGGTCTCCTTATCGTTTAACAACAACGAAGAACCAACCCCATAAATATCCACGGGAACTTGTAACTTTTCAAATCGACGAATCTTTTCAGGATTAAAGCCACCAGTAACGACAATACGCACATTTTGACAATATGTCTTCGCTATTTCTACCTGATCTGCTTGCAAATTCCAACTTTCCCATGCAGTGTCTAATGCTTGACGCATATTAAAGACTAATCTAGGTGTTACACCTAAATCGAGTTTTACCTCTCCTAATGGGGGCACGCTCACGTCTCGTTGGCTGCCGCTAGTGTCTAAACGTACCCCAAAAAGCACGTATTTTTGCGCTTCCTCTTCGCTGTCAGCTTCTACTAAGGCAAGATAACGCTCAAACATTTTCTCCATTGTTCGCAGCCCATCTTGCACACTATTATTATTAAAGTCGACGAGGGCAATACGGGGAATTTCAGCAGGGACAAACTCGGCAAAGGCAAGCATTGTCGCCGCCGTGTCGCTTAAAAAACAAGCAATGGCTGCATGGGCAATCGTGCCTCCACCTGCACCGCCCCACCAATCACCTTGCGCATCAGTGGAAACATAAGATCGCAGCTGACCACCAAAATCACGATTAAAACGAGCCACAGCAATATCATAGGCATATCCATCTGCCGCTTGTACTTCATGCAAATCAAAACGCGCTGGAAAGAAGAGAACAGATTTTCCTCTAGCGGCCATCAATACATCGTAAACGTTGGTGGCAATACGACTGCTCCGACTCAAAATACCTAGCATTGGGGTTTCTAACAGCGCAAAATCACGATAACGGCCGTAAACTTTAATCACTGGTTGTACCTTCTTTGGGTTACCATGATACTCTGTAATCGCCCCATCATGAACGGCCGTAACCTGCAAATTTTGCCACGTTGGAACCCACTCCTCAACATTATCAAAATAACCCGTACAATGGCGCAACATCGCTAACGATTTATCCACACCAACAACGACTGTTTTCCCACTCCTTCGAGTAAAAAATTGCACTTCAACTTCAATATCTCCAACTTGCACCTGTGTTGGATCAATACCTATATTACGTGCAAACTCCCCTTCATACCCGCGTCCTTGGTGGCTTAATCCTTCAAGCATCATCAAAATATTGGCAAAATATTTGTCGGAATACCATCCTTGCCGCATGCGCTCAATATCTAATTTGAACACATCATTCGATAAACGTTTACCATTTACTATACTCATTTGTTCAATTCTCCCATGTTTCAATTATTTACATAATAATCCAAAGTATCATTTCTCTAAAGCATACCAGATAAATCGCTTTTTAATTTGCACTTTTTTACAATTGCGTAAACAAAAATGTCTACTATCATAGTGTAAACCCATTCAACCCAGAAGAGGAGATCATATTATAATGAAACGGATAACATTTTTATTGGTATTGCTTAGCTTAGGACTATTGTTTGTTGCTTGCGGTGGGTCATCTGGAGAGACTGAACCCGCACCAGCAGACAATGGTTCAACCGAAGAAACAACATCAACCGAAGAAATAGAAGAAGAAGAACCAGTAGCAGAAGAAGCTCCCCCTGAAGAAGAAACAGCAGCTGATGAATCTGAAGAAATGGAAGAAGCTTCCCCTGAAGAAGAAACAGCAGCTGACGAATCTGAAGAAATGGAAGAAGAATCAGCAGAAGAAGCTTCCTCTGAGGAAGAGGCAGCACCAGCAGATAGTGGATATGGAGACCTCCCACTAAGTGGTACAGATCCAGATACAGGTTTAACAATCAACCCTCCAAGCATAAGCCCTGGCGAAAGCATCTTAATTCGTGGCGAAATTATCAGCATGAATTTAACACCTACAACATCACCAGAATTTTTAATTCAACTTGAAGACGGCACCAAGTATCGTTTCCGCAGCCAAGATTTGGCAGACACCTACTTCCTTGATGGATCTCAAATCAAAGCATTCGAATACAAAATTGGCATGCTGGGTCAGGCAGTGATCACCCTTGCCTCAGACGCAGGTCCGTCAGATTTAGCCACAACTGAAAATTTAACTCTAATTTCAATGGGTGAATAATACCTAAATACACAGTTTAATATTGAGTAAAAACCGTGTCTAATTTTTAGGCACGGTTTTATTTTTCATGACATAAAACAGGTGATTTTGAGATTATGTTGAATTGGATTTGATCTTATGAAAAGTAATTGCTATAATGACCCTAGTTTTAATTACATAATCTTAAGAATGTCGGCTTTGTTTGACTGCATTCAAGCTTAGTGATCTGCATCGACATGATTATATTATCTAAACAATCAATCGCCTCAACATGGAACAGTTTTATATTTTGAACTGACCACAATGGCCTTTGCTTGCATATTTCTTTAGCACTGCACATCGTCAGCGATGTTGCTTTGCCATAAGGAGAGTCAGGCGATGGAACAACAACTGCTCGCCTTTTTAGAGTTCCTGCAACAAGAATATAATTATTCTAACAACACAACAGCCGCTTATCGGAACGATTTGAATCAATTCAAAAAGTTCATCCATAATGGGCAGTTTACCATTAACAGTTGGAATGATGTTACACCAGAAGTCGTGGATGCTTATGTAACGTACATGAAAGAACAGCCCTACGCTTCCTCATCAGTAGCCCGTAAAGTTGCTGCGGTTAAATCGTTCTTCAACTATTTGCATGCCAACAATTTTGTGCAAGAAAACCCAACAACCAATGTTGATTCACCAAAAGTAAAAAAGCGTTTGCCAAAAACTTTATCCTCGGAAGACGTGGAAAAATTATTGATGGCTCCTATGCATAAACGCACACCCAAAAATCTGCGAGATATGGCGTTGTTGAATATGCTCTACTCCACAGGTATGCGTGTTACGGAAGTCGTTTCTTTACAGTTGGATGATTTGAATATGGATGAGATGGTGCTCTATTGTTCTACAAAAGATGAGCAGGCACGAGAGTTGCCATTTGATGACACAACGAAAGAAATTTTGGAAGCCTACTTGAACGATGGACGGCCGTATCTAGTCAAAGATAAAGAAGAAACAGCTCTATTTCTTAACCATCGTGGGCAACAACTTACCCGTCAAGGACTTTGGTTGATCATCAAAGCATATGCCAAGCAAGCAAACCTAAGCACCGAAGTAACACCACATACTTTACGTCATAGCTTTGCTGCTCATAAACTCAATAGTGGATCTGACTTGCAAGAAGTGCAAAAATTATTGGGTCATGCCAATATCTCGACGACACAAATCTATACTCAACTTGATGAGGAAGTTGAACTCAGCCACGCGTAACAATTATGAGTAATTCCCACAATAACATACAAATCGCAGCTGAAGCGATTCAAAAAAAAACCAAGTATCAACCGACAATTGGGCTTGTACTTGGTTCTGGTTTAAGCGAACTCGCTAACAGTATAGAAAATCCCGATATTATTCCTTACGAAGAAATTCCTGGATGGCCAACATCAACAGTTGTTGGCCATAGTGGACGCCTGGTTATTGGCGAATTAGAAGGACAAACTGTTTTAGTACAGCAAGGCCGCGCCCACTTTTATGAAGGATATGAGATGGCTCAAATCGTGCTGCCGGTTCGGGTCATGCACGCTTTGGGCATCCAGACCGTCATCGTGACCAACGCCGCCGGAGGCATCAATCCTTCATTCTCAGCTGGGGATCTCATGTTGATTACTGATCACATTAATTTTCCCGGTCTAGCAGGGAATAATCCTTTGCGTGGTCCTAATGATGACACAATTGGCCCCCGTTTTTTAGATATGGTACAAGCGTATAACTGGGAATTGCGCAAAATTGCACATGCTGTTGCCCAAGAGAACAATTTAACTTTGCAAGAAGGAACATATTGTTATGTTGCTGGCCCTACTTTTGAAACTCCGGCTGAGCTACGTTATTTGAAAACAATCGGGGCAGATGCTGTAGGGATGTCTACGGTACCCACCGTTATCGTCGCTCATCATGCAGGTATGCAGGTATTGGGCATCTCGTCGATCACAAATGAAGCGATCACAGAACCGTCTGCTGATGCAGAAGTGACTCACGATGAGGTTTTGGAAACTGGGAAGATAATTGTTCCTCGGCTGATGGCTTTGTTAAGAGGCATCTTGCAAAAACTCTAAGGGAGTTTTTTTCTGATGGATATGAGATAGCAAGATTTGAAAATCTTGCTATTTTTTTATGCATGATAGACGATATGTTATGAGAAGTTGGTAGAAAAGTTAATGGTTATCGGTAAACGGCCGTATAGTTAGCTGATTTTAAATGGGAAGTATTGTTCGGGACATATGAACTATATTTACGTATTTATTTTACGCAATGACATCTGGATTTATATTATTGCAGTGCTTGGTCTACTTTGGTACGGCAACGAATATTTACGCTCGCGACGCATCCTAAAAAAGGCCATGTTTGGCCTTGAACGCGAACGGGGCAGCCGTGTTCGCAACAATGCACTTTTTTTTATTTTTCTACTTGGCACGATTATTTCGATTGTTTATTACGTTAATAGTCAGGTGGCGCCTACATTACCTGCTGAAATTCTCAAGCCACCCACACCCACCCCAAATATCTTTTCGACACCCCTTTCATCACCAACGCCATTAAGCACAACAGCACCAACAGCAGCACCTTCACTTGTGCCCACGATCACATTAGCCAGTAATGATGGCCTTGCGCCACCATCAGCGAATACAGATGCCAACACGGCCGTTTCTGAATCGGAAGCGTTACCCACTGAAGAAGTTGGAACGCCACTTCCCCCACCCACGCCAGAAGTCGATTGTAATGTCCGCCTCAACATTACCGATCCACGCAATGGCGCCGTTGTGCCCAGCACCGTTACTTTCTTTGGCACGGTTGATGTCGATGATTTCAGCTATTTTCGTTTAGAAGCAAATGGTCCGCAAACATCAGGACAATGGGCAAACTTGTTAGGACGCAATGTCGATCAAAAAATTGTGGATGGGCTTTTGGGAAGTGCAAATTTGGAACAATGGGCATCAGGCCCATATCTTATTCGGCTAACCACGGTTAATGAGAATGGCTATGATATCGCACAATGTATCATTCAAATTACGCTAGAGAATTAAAGTTGTTCGTAAAAACAGAAAAGTGTATTCCCGTACTTCCGTTTTTCATACATGCTTAAATTATTCAAACTTAAATCCTCAAACTCTTTGGGATCGATTTGGACGACAACAATCCCTCGCTCAGTTAAAAAGGTTGTGGGATTTTGATCCAAGATCTCCATTGCCTCAATCCATAGCTTTTTATATTGAGGAGGGGCCACATAGACTAAATGAAACGGCCGTTTATTAAATCCGCGCAAATAAGTAAACGCATCCATTTGTACAACTTCTGCCCTATCAGTTAACTTGGTCGTCTTCAGATTTGACTCAATCGTACGAATGGCTGGACGCACCTTGTCGATAAACACCACTTCAGCAGCACCACGACTCAATGCTTCAATGCCCACCTGACCTGTCCCTCCAAACAGATCCAACCAGCGTTCCCCCGCAACATCGCCCAACAAGTTAAACAAATTTTCTTTGGCACGATCCATAATTGGGCGCGTTGTATCGCCTGGCACTTGCTTCAGCCGCCTACCTTTTGCCGTTCCGCTAATTACCCGCATACAAAATCATCCTCGTCAATAAATAATGGCCGTTCGATTATAGAACGCAGATAACGCTGATTTGCCAGATTTACTTGATCTTTA
>JBNKHS010000259.1:0-6464 GCA_050290485.1 Promineifilaceae bacterium (SeqCode)
CCACCACCTTTTCTTCTTTTTTGGCCTTTGGCTGTGGTGGTTGATAAGGTTTTGTAACCGGTTCCGCAACGGGCACTGCTGGTTTGGGCAGCGTCACCTGTACCTGTGGTGCAGGCTCTTTGGGCAACAACTCAATAAACGCCAATTCCAGCGGCAACTGCGGCTGCCAACTGCTCGATTGTGTTGTTGCGGCCTCATTAAACCCTTTGATGGCATCAATCAAACCTTGACGTGGAGACCGTTGTGCTTGCGCCATCATTTCGGCCAGCTCTTCTTGGGTGATCTCTAAGGTTACGGCCGTTCCTGCCGCTTGTAACAATAACAATTGACGCAAATAAGCAACCATCTGCCGACAAAATTGACGGGCATCGGTTCCTGTGGCCAGCGCATTATGGATGATTTCTAAACCAGCCGCGCCGTCACTGTCCAGCCAAGCACCGGTCAGTTGAATAACGGCCGTATTCGAAGCCACACCCAACACCATCTGCGTCCGTTCCGCCGTGATTGTATCCCCAGGGGAAACGACCAACTGATCGAGCAAACTTTCGGCATCGCGCAAGCTGCCCGCACCTTGTCGTGCAATAATTGCTGTTGCCTCCGCTTCAAGCGTAAAATTCTCTTTTCCCGCCATCCATTGCAACCGTTGCGTAATTTCTGCTTCGGTTAACAAGCGAAAATTGAACTGTTGACAACGGGATTTGATCGTAATGGGCACTTTATGTTCTTCGGTGGTGGCGAGTATAAATTTGACGTGTGGCGGTGGCTCTTCCAATGTTTTCAACAAGGCGTTAAACGCCGCTGTCGAAAGCATGTGCACCTCATCGATGATGTACACTTTGAAGCGCCCTTCGCTGGGCTGGAAGTTAATCTTATCGCGCAAATCACGAATGTCATCGACCCCCGTATTAGAAGCCGCATCAATTTCGATCAAGTCGAGGAAACGGCCGTCATTTACGGCCGTACAGACGTGACATTCATTACAAGGACGGATTGCAGAATCTTCAGCTAAACAATTCACCGCCTTTGCCAGCAAACGTGCTGAGGTCGTTTTGCCTGTCCCACGCGGACCACAAAAGAGATACGCATGACCAATACGGTCTGCGGCAACACTGTTCTTTAACGTCTGGGTGATGTGTTCTTGACCGATCACATCGTCAAAAGTTTGGGGCCGCCATTTGCGGTAAAGGGCTTGTGACATGGGGTTAGTTTAGCATCCCCACCAGGCAATGACAAGCGAGATTCACAAGAGTTAAACAGTTCTCCATGATTCGTTTTTATTGAGAAAACTCTTGACTGGCCTCATGGAATCCATTACTTTACTTGCAGATTGATCGATGCCGACAAACAAAAATCTTTTATTCATAAATCGCTATCAAAAAATTGGCAAAAGCAATGAGATTGTTATTTGTACGACATGGGGAAAGTGAAGCGAATATGGGGCAAATCATTTCTAATCGTGATTTACCACATAAACTAACGCAAACGGGGGTGATGCAGGCGACTATCTTGGCAGAGACGTTGGCACATACGCACAGTGTTGAGGTGATTGAAACCAGTCCTGTTTTACGTGCGCGGGAAACGGCCGTAATTCTACAAGCCCGTCTCAATATCATCCCCACCATCCAACCTGCCCTACGCGAGTTCGACATGGGGCAGATGGAAGGACACGGCGACAACGAAGCATGGACTGCATACTCCAATTTGCTCAATGCATGGAATGATGATCATAATTTCGATGCACGCATTCCACCAGATGGAGAAAGCTTTAACGATATGAAAGCGCGCTTTGTCCCCTACATTAACCAACTCATTGCTCAACACAAAGATCATTCTGCTGATGTTTTGCTCGTCACCCATTGGGGTCTACTGCAACATATGCTGCCCCTTGTCCTCGCAAACATCGACCATCCATTTACACGCCGCAACCCAATAAGCTACTGTCAACCAATCATCACGCAACTTCAACATGACCAACTCATTTGCATAAAATGGGGTAACCTAGATTTATAATAAAAAAAGTCTCTATTTACTATGGAACCCAAATCAACCACATAGTGGAAGCCGCTACCCACTCACCACAAATATCCCGATAAATAAACTTTACCGATTGATTGGTAATTTGTGTAACCACGTTTCGTGGAACCTCTACAATTGCTGATTGAACAGGTTCACAACTGGGCGAAAAATCATAAGTAAACAACTCAGTTCCATTTAAAGAAATAGCAAATCTATCATCAACTGTGATAGGACTAATTTGATTAGCTTGGGACGACAAGAAAAATCTACCTGTATTGGGAATATTCTTTGGAATTGAAATTGTGTTTGAATAAAAAATTTCCCCCTGCTTTGCTGGCTCTGGAGAAATGGAATCTCCAATCTTTATTGGGAAAGGGGACAATTCAGGTGTTAAAATCATGGGCAGAAAGACATGCCATCGGTTTATTGTAAAAGTAGCCGTTACAGATTTAGCTTGATCCATGGTCACAACACAGCTACTGTTCCCTATGCACTCATCACCACTCCAACCCGTAAAAATTGAATCAGTATTTGCAGTTGCTGTTAATGTGATCGAGGCTCCATGTGTTATTACTTCCTGACAATCTCCAGCCGTATCTGTTACACATGCAATACCCAGTGGTTCACTTGACACACCTCCCTCCCCATTCCCATCTGTAAAAACAGATAACATTTTGGGAACGTTAAATTCATAAGCTCCCAAATCTACAATACCATTTTGTATTCGCACATTTCCTGCTATATCCGTTAGAGCAGTTACTACACCGTTTTCTCCATTGTCAATAGCTGGGGAACTTTGCTGCAATTGTAAATCACCATAGTCATTATCATTGAATGTTGACCAGTCACCATCACCTGCATCAGGGTTATGTGAAAATAAAGGGTCATTAGTGAGTAGAGTACCATTACAAATAGTCCCAGTGGGACAACCACCTTGGACTAAGCTATCGTTTAACGTTAAAGAACTACTTGCGTTGTATGCAACAGGAGCCGTATTGGTTACTGTATTAAGCCAAAAAATCGCGTTAAAAACAGTTGAACTTGCATTGTCATTGGCAATTGCACCGCCGGTATTTGCCGAATTATTCGCAAATGTAACATTTGTTAATGTAGGCCTACTACTAACATTATTATACATGCCACCACCATAATCCCCTGTGTTGCCTACAAAAATAATATTCGTCATAATGGGAATGCTGCGATTTTCATTGGCTATACCACCACCACTACCCCCTAAATTACCAACAAAGAACACATTTGTTAAAGTTGGGCTGCTATTCCAATTTCGTAATCCACCCCCAAATCGAGCTGCTCTATTATTAATGAAGTAAACATCATTTAGAATAGGTCTGCTGCCGTTTGTGTTATACATCCCGCCACCATAATCTGCCGAGTTATTGCGAAATGTTACATTTGTCACGGTTGGACTGCTACCAATATCATTCGCCAGCCCACCTCCATCGATAGCAACATTCCCAATGAAAGTAAGATTAGCCAAAGTTGGCACACTCCCATTAATATTGAGCATACCAGCTCCCCGTTTCAAAAGATTACTACCATTCGCTTGGCCAGCAGTAATAGTGAATCCATCTAGTATGGTATTGGCAGAAACGCCATTACTTGTAACCACATGGAATGAGTTAGACCCACTAATGTTAACTGTTACAGTTACCACACCATTTACATCTTTGCCATCATTATTATCAATATCACCTGAAAGCACAGTGATATTCTTCTCCCAATCTCGTTGTGTGCGAGTAGTTTCTGTCGTAGCAAAGCCGCCATAAATTGCTACATCGGTAGGTAGTACAAAAGAATCTAAAGTTGAAATCCCTGGTGTGTAAACACCACTTGCTACCCAAATTTCATCGCCATTGGTTACAGTTGTCAGTGCAGCTTGCACGTTTGTATATGCAGTATTCCAAGTCAAGCCATTTGTACCATCGCCATTCTTAGACACAAAATAAAGCGTTCCTCCATCGATAGATGAAGGCAAAGATTGGAATTTTCTATTTGCATTCACTAATTGAACTTCAGTAGTTAAAACAAACAATAATAGAATAGGCAATGTAAGCATTGCAAAAAAGGATATTAATTTACGCGACATGGCTCCTCCAAAAATGACCTTAATATTTTTTCATTTATAGCATACTTAGTCACATAAAACACAAATTTTTAAGTTAAGTTTTTTGGAGCGCACCGCAAAGCAATATATTGTCAGCTTGGCCAATGTCAATTTATTGTCTCCATCTGAGTTTTGGTTAAAATAGTTGCAAATTCAATCATTAATGAATAGGTTACTCTATTCAGATCTTCGGGGCATGGTGAGGAGTACACACTCCAATTCCTGACCGACGGTGATGTGTGGCAAATTTGCTGCAACAAGCCCGTGACCCGTTTTGTCATTTCTTTGCGAAGTGATAAGTCATCGCTCCAATGCGATGCCGGTGGATTCTGGTGTGACTCCAGAGCCGACGGTGATAGTCCGGATGGGAGAAGATCGACAATTAATGTATATCGTGCTTTTTGCTTGCCTGCTCCCTGTTGGACGTTGTTGTTTGTGTCCAATGGCAGGTGCTCTCTGCACAGTTAATTGTTTATGACATCCCATGCCCCAACGCATTTTGTGTTGGGGCATTTTTTGTGATGAGCAGTTGATATGGTTTTCGGTTTGTCTACAAATAATAGACATACCCAGTTCAAATAAAAAAATTGAACGCAGATTGCAACCTTGGGTTGCGTGCAGATAAACCTGATTCTCCTTATTAAAAATAAGATCAGGGTAATCAGGTCAATCCGTGTCATCTACGTTCTATTATCGAACTTGGTTTCGTCTGTTTTGTTTAGCAATATCCTACAGCCTATCAATCGCTGATTCACGCTTGTCCATGCTCCGAATATCAATCAAATCGGAGTATGACGGCATGTTACAGACAGCATCCACACTAAAAACAAATAGTTTCACCACATCCCATAAAATTTTTATGTCTCAAGCCTTACAACAGGCTGAATTGGGCTTAGGCTACACCAGCCCGAATCCGTCCGTTGGCGCGGTGATTGTACGTAACGGCCGTATTGTCGGCGCAGGCTATCATCGGCAGGCAGGCGCACCCCACGCAGAGATTGAAGCCTTGCGTCAAGCAGGCGCATTGGCACGCGGGGGCACGATGTATGTCACCTTGGAGCCGTGTAACCATTACGGCCGTACCCCACCGTGTACAGAAGCGATCATCCACGCCAGAATTCAAACCGTTTACTACGCCACGCCCGACCCCAATCCTAATGTTATGGGATGTGGTCATCAACGGTTGCTTGAGGCCGGCATTGCAGTCCACCAGGGCCCATTGGCGGACGAAGCGTATGAGCTCAATCGCTTTTTTATGCATTATGTGGCCCAGAAACGGCCGTATCTCGTGGCTAAATTCGCGGTGAGCTTAGATGGTAAAATCGCCACCCACACTGGAGACAGCCAATGGATTACGGGAGTCGAGGCACGGCAAAAAGGACATCATCTGCGTCATATTTGTGATGCAATTTTAGTTGGCGCAGGCACAGCTATTGCCGATAATCCGCGACTAACGACCCGACTCCCTGCAAACACAACCCCCAGCCACCCCATCCGTATCCTCCTCGATAGTCGCGGACGCGTCCCGCTTTCCTCCCGCCTGTTTGATAAATCGTTACCCGGCCAAACGATTGTGGCCACGACAACACAAATGAGTAAAGCACACCGTCTCGCCTTGGCCCAGCAAGGTGTAGAAATCATCACTTTGCCCTGTACAACAGCTCAGCAGATTAATCTGCAGGCGCTGATGGATGTTTTGGGACAACGCCAAATGATGAGCGTGCTGGTTGAAGGCGGCGGGCAAGTTTTGGCATCCTGCTTCAAGGAACGATTGATTAATGAGGTGTGGTCATTTGTGGCCCCGCTCATTATTGGGGGCGAAGGTGCACCATCGCCCGTACGTGGACAAGGGGTGGCCACATTAGATGAAGCGTTTCATCTGCAAAATCACTGCATTGAGCAACTTGGAAAAGATATTTTAATTCGTGGTTATTTACCAAATCCATCGCAAACAGGGTCATATTCACGCAGGCGAGTATCCACAATTTCAGGATAGATTTCCAACTTCGTGGGAATGGCAGAACAAGTACATATTCAATAAGGAGGTCTCTGTGTTTACAGGACTGGTTGAAGAAATAGGAACAATCACACGGATGCAACGGACAGGACAAGGGGTTAGTTTATCCATCCAAGCCAACAAAGTGTGTGTGGGAACACAATTGGGCGACAGTATTGCTGTCAATGGCGTCTGTCTAACAGTTACGCAGCTGACAAGTCATGGATTTACGGTTGGCTTGTCACCGGAAACGCGGTCACGCACAAATTTAGAAGCCGTTTCGCCAGGAACGGCCGTTCATCTGGAACGTGCCCTAACCCCTACAAG
>JBNKHS010000260.1:0-6448 GCA_050290485.1 Promineifilaceae bacterium (SeqCode)
TGGGCTGGAAAATTATTTGGCGTCTGTTTTTGCTGTGGTTGTGCGCAAAATTGTGGAACGGCGTGGTTCAGGGAAAAGTGGCATGATGACAATTGATGCACCGGGGCAGGAATTATTGGAGCGTACGGCCGTTTCTGTAACTGCACAACACGTCGAAGTCCAATTTGCTGTAGGTTTGCCTGCCGCTGGTCGTCGTGTGTTAGGCCGCCAGGCAAGTGCGATGTTGTGTGATGATCTGCCCAAAATTGTCGATGCGGCCCTGAAATACAGCAGCAATAATCCTGAGATGATTGCCACCTATACGGCCGTATCCGAAGACGCCGACTTTTTACGTGCCCAACTCAAAGCAAAAGATCTCATTGCCTTCATCGCCAATGGCGCAATCTTGCCGCGACAATCGGGGATCAATGAACGGCCGTTAACAGGGGAAAACGTTATCCCGTGGCAGTCGCCACCTGAGCTAGAAACTTCATTCAAACTGCCAAACGCAGGCATCGTCACAGGGACTGGGATTGCAAAAGGTATCACCCTGATTGTGGGTGGTGGCTTTCATGGTAAATCGACATTGCTCAATGCGTTAGAGGCTGGTGTATACAATCACAAACCAGGAGATGGACGCGAATTCGTCGTGACCGATCCTGATGCTGTCAAAATTCGTGCCGAAGACGGCCGTTCCGTCTCTGGTGTCGATATTTCCCCATTCATCAACAATTTGCCATTTGGGCAGGACACCACCCAGTTCAGTACCGAAAACGCCTCAGGGTCTACGTCGCAAGCAGCCAACATCATGGAAGCGTTGGAATGTGGTGCTTCTGTTTTGCTTGTGGATGAAGATACGGCCGCAACCAACTTCATGATTCGCGATCAACGGATGCAGCAGCTTATTGCCAAAAATAATGAGCCAATTACACCATTCATCGACCGTGTACGCCAACTGTATAACGAGCATGATGTTTCGACGATTTTGGTCATCGGCGGCAGTGGTGACTATTTCGATGTCGCCGATCATGTTATTGGTATGGAAGCATACACAGCGCGAGATATCACCAACGAAGCCAAACACATCGCCGCTGAGTTTACGACTAATCGGGAAACAGAAGGGGGCGAAAGTTTTGGCACGATTCGCCAGCGCATCCCGTTGCCCCGCTCGCTTGATGCACGAAAAGGAAAACGGGACATCAACATTAAAATACGGGGCTGGGACACAATTCAATTTGGCACCACAGATATTGATCTCTCTGCCGTCTCCCAACTCGTTGACGCCAGCCAAACCCGGGCCATTGCTGATGCACTTCAATACGCCAAAACACGCTACATGGATGGAAAACGGCCGTTATCGGAAATCCTCAATTTGGTAGTGCGTGACGTAGAACAGGAAGGGCTTGGTGTGCTAAACGGCCGTCCCGGCCAAGATTACGCCATGTTCCGCAAACATGAACTGGCCGCAGCAATGAACAGGATACGAAGTTTCCAAGTGCAATAAGTGGAAAATGAAAAGTAGTTCAAATTACAGTAAAAAGAATTGAAAAGTGACTGATCTTAGCCGGAAACGGCCGTTGCAAATTCAATAAATATCAAAAAGGTATGTTAAGAAGCATCCTCTCCCAAAATAGATTGAATGACAGCTAATAATGCATCCACCTTAAACGGCTTCTTCAAATAAACAACAATAGACTTCCGTAACACGTCAGGTAGATCAGCCTCATTGAACCCAGATGATGCAATAATTGGAACATCAAACCCCTTCTCATGCATCTGTTGTAGCGTCTCCTCACCCGATAGAATTGGCATCGTCATATCCAATATCACGACCCCAATTTCATCCTGATGTTGAGATAAGGTAAATAACGCTTCATGTCCATCCTGCGCTTCTAAAACAATATATCCTTTCAGGCGCAAATATTCTGAAAGCGCTGTACGAATAACCACCTCATCTTCTACAACAAGAATCGTTTGTGCGCCGCTTTTTTTACTGGGTTCAAATGAAGATTTACTCAAAATTTCACTCTCATCACTCAACTCTCTTACAGGTAACAAAACCTCAAACTCTGTCCCCACACCCAATTCACTACTCACCTTTACGTTACCTTGATAGCTACGAACTATTCCATAAACAGTAGCCAAGCCCAGCCCTTGACCAGACTCCTTTGTAGTAAAAAACGGATCAAATATCTGCTTCATCGTATCCTCGTCCATACCTTTCCCTTGATCACGAATCACAATGCGCACATATTTACCTTGCCCTAAAGGAAGACCACTTCCACGTCGTAGCCCCGTCAAACCATCGATATCAACAGCATTAGTCAAGATTTCAATATTACCGGCACGTCCATCATACGCATCGGCAGCATTAATAATAAGATTCATAATAATTTGTTGCAGTTGACCTTCATTAGCCATAATCAATGGTAAATCAACAGCCAGATTTTTATGCAATGAAATATTTTTCAACGCAGATACCTGAAACATTTGCGTATTTTGCTCAATTAAGGCATTTACATCCAAAATTTCTAATTCGATATCCTTTTTACCTGCATAATCCAATAATTGATAGGTCAGTTGTGTCGCTCTTTCAATCACCTTCTGATTCTTCTCAATATGCACACGAATAACATCATCTGGACGTAGCTTTAGTAAAGCAAGTGTGTTTTCTGCCATCATCGCTGTCAGCAAATTATTAAAATCATGGGCAATGCCACTAGCCATGACGCCTAAACTCTCTAACTTCTGAGCTTCTTGCATTGCTTGTTCAATATTTTTGTGATGTGTAATGTCCGTTATAATGAGCATCACTTGTTGTGGACGCCCCTTGCCATCTCTCGCCAAAACAGCATTACGACAATGCACCCATAACTTCTCTCTATTGTAGTTTTTTAACTGGTACTCTACGGGATATTCAGATTCCCCTTTTATTAATGTTTGCCACTCATGAAACACTGAATCCGATGAATTCGGGATAAGAATGTCCAGCAATGTTTCTTCACTATTCAACACATCCCGATTATCTCCCAAAAAATCAGGATTATTTACATATATCACTTTTTCTTCTACCGTATCAACAATCAAGATCAAATCGGGAGACTGCTCCATCAATCCCCGAAAACGTGCCTCGCTTTTACGCAATGCCAATTGTGCAAGCTTACGTTCTTCAAGCTCTTGCCGTACTGAATCATATAATTTTGCATTTTGCACAGCGACTGCCAATTGATCAGCAACAATTAATAGCGTAATGATGCTTTGTTCATTAAAGGCATTTAACTGCGGACTTTGCACATCCAACACACCCACAATCTCATTCGCAACCTGAATCGGTACGCAAATTTCCGACTGAGTTTCCGTTTGATCTGGAATCAGAGAAATATACAATGGTTCTTTTTCAACTTCATTGGCTACCAACAAAGTTCCATGAGTAGCAACCCACCCAATAATACCTTGCGACAACGACTGTTTATGATTAACAGGGAAATAATCTAAATATGAACCGGAGATTGCTTTTAGCTTAGCTTGATCATCTTCCAACAAAAACAAAGCAACGTGATGAAAATTGAACGAATCATGTAATAATTGTGCCGCTCGTTCTAGCACCTGATCCAGCGGTTTTAGAGCTGCTATTTTTTGTCCAATCTCATTGAGCAAAGATAGTTGCAACATCTGTTGCTGGTTTTCTGGAGATAAATAGGAGGAACCATTGTCAACAGTTTCAGATTGAGGCGAACTTGTTTCTTTTTTCATAGTCCAGAATCCTCCACCCCATTTCCAACTCATACAGTTGGTAATGGGATTGTGCATCCCCATCGTCACCCTTTCACAAATGAATATCGTATTTTTAACATTCGTACCGATTACCAAGCACTAAATACATTGTTGAAAGGTGATGCTTGTTTGGAAGGGTGTAACATTTGCCAATACCTATATCAAATCACTTTTGCTTCTACATCAGGTAGGTTGTTTCCCAGAATAGTTTTACAAAAGGCCTATACTTTTAAATTTAATTTGTCGTACAATGATTTGTGTGACAGGCACTATATATAAGTCTACTTGCTGGCAATGAATAACAAAAAACGACCTACAATTTTAATTATAGATGACGATAAACAATTATCAGTCCTCGTTAATAAAATTCTAGTAACCAAACAATACCAAGTCATCATAGCGAACTCGTTTGATGATGTAAAGTGCTGGTTTAACGATGTATTGGTACAAAAACAACAGTCAGCAGACCTCATCTTGCTAGATTTGTTAATGCCAAAGCTCGATGGTATTGAGATGTATCGTTGGTTACGCAACAAAGAATTAACAAAACATATACCTATTATTGTCCTGACAGCAGTTGATACTGTTTCTAAAAGAGTAGAGTGTCTAGGCATGGGAGCCAACGACTATATTGTAAAGCCATTTGCTATGAGTGAACTATTAACACGTATTGATGTTCATCTACAATTGAGTGAGTTACGCTTAGCAAAAACAGCAGCAGAAGCACAGATAGCCTCACAAACACGTTTTCTAGACGTAATCAATATTATTTCACATCAAGCAGCGCAACACTTAAATTTGGATAAAATGCTAACGGGCGTTGTTAACAAAGTAACCAGAGCGTTTCATTGCCATATATGTGCAATATACCTTTTTTCCCCAGAAACAAACCATTTAACGTTATCTGCTACATCATCTGTTGATCACACCCCCATTCAGATTCCCCATATTGTTACGCACGCGATAGAGCAAGAAAGAAGCATTGCCCACGACTTAGAAGCTGTGGCCACAATCATGCGAGATGATGTGATTATGGGAGCATTATATGTAGCCAATGACAAAAGCGTTGAGGTAAGCCAAGAAATTGTGCAAGCTTTAGAAATTCTTGTTGCTCAACTCTCCACAGCAATAACAAATGCTTATTTATTCCAAGATATTCGACAACATAATTTAGAATTAGACAAAATCGCAAAAGAAAATGCTCGCTTATTAGCTAATGAACAACAACAGAGGCAACAAGCTGAACAGTTGCATCGGATGGCACAACTTATTAGTTCTTCATTGGATATGACAGATGTATTGGTGACCGCAATTGAAAGTTTGCGCACGATGATGCATGTCGAGCGTGGATCACTATTTTTGCTCAATAAAGATAAAAATGAGCTTGCTTTTACAGGTACATTACAAGATGAATCACACTTAACTGATTACACATTGCCTGCCAATGAAGGTATTGTGGGGCAAGTAATTACACAAGGTAAACCACTTATCGTCAATGACGTGCAAAATCATCCTGCTTTTTCTCCTATGATTGATGAAATTACAGGAAATAAAACCCTATCCGTGTTATGTGTACCACTGGTAGCTGGTTCAGAAGTTATTGGTGCGGCCGAATTAATTAACAAAATCAATGGTGAATTTAGTCAATTAGATTTGAAGTTGGTTGAGTCAGTCGCTACCTCAATTGCCATCGCCTTGGATAATGCACGTCTATATCAAAAACAAGGCAAGTTAGTAGATGAAGTTGCACATTCACAGGCGCAATTATTACAAAGCGAAAAATTGGCGGCAACAGGCCGTTTAGCCGCATCATTGGCTCATGAAATCAACAATCCGTTACAAGCTATCCATAGTAGTTTGCAATTAGCAATTCATTTTGATCTAGATTTGGAGAAACAAACAGTATATTTGAACATGGCCAGTGAAGAAGTTGAAAGAATTATTGATATTGTCACACGCATTTTAGATTTTGCACGACCTTCACCGGCCATGATGGAAATTGTCGATGTCAATAAAGTAATCGGTCAAGTTATTCGTTTAACCCACAAGCATATGTCTCATGGTAAATGGGATGTACACCAATCTATGCCTTCCGATCTACCTTTGCTGGAAGCAATACCCGATCAAATTACACAGGTATTTATGAGTATTATGCTCAATGCGTTTGATGCGATGCCTGATGGAGGCAGTCTAATTATTAGGACAAATTATGATGATGAGTGGTTGAAAATTTCTTTTCAAGATACGGGTATTGGGATGACAATTGATACACAAGAAAAGATATTTGAACCTTTTTTCTCAACAAAAGAAGGTCGCTCGGGTTTAGGATTAAGCATCAGTTATGGTATTATTGAAAGACATGGTGGCATAATTAATGTCAGTAGCATGCCAAACGAGGGTTCAATTTTTACAGTTTGCTTACCAATAGCAAAAAGTGACTCAAGAAATGTTGTACCAAAGTTCAATTAGCCCGTCTACAAAGGTCTTGGTTGTTGATGATGAGCGAACCACGCGGATGGCTATTACTGAAGCTTTAAATCAACTCGGTTATCAGGCAAAAGCTGTGGAATCTGGGGACAAAGCCATTCGATCTTTACAACAAGATGAATACCAAGTCGTGCTGCTTGATTTGGAGATGCCCGGCGTCAGCGGTGTAGATGTGTTAATTGCTGCAGAAAATGTAGCACCACATACA
>JBNKHS010000261.1:0-6419 GCA_050290485.1 Promineifilaceae bacterium (SeqCode)
GATACGGAATGGGGCAAGTTGGGGCTGGCGATTTGTTACGATTTGCGCTTTCCGGAGCTGTTTCGGGCGTATGCGTTGGCGGGGGCGAAGTTGGTTTTTTTGCCTTCAGAGTGGCCGCATCCCCGTTTGGCGCATTGGCGAACATTGTTGAAAGCGCGCGCGATTGAAAATCAATTTTTTATGGTAGCGTGTAATCGGGTGGGGACGACGAAGAATACGACCTTTTTCGGTCATTCGGCGATTATCGATCCGTGGGGTGAGTTTGTGGTGGAAGCGGGGGAGAGTGAGATGTTAATTACGGCCGTTATTGACCTCGACACTGTGGACGAAGTGCGTAAAAAAATTCCCATCTTCCAAGATCGGCGACCTGAGATTTATGAAGTATGAAAGGGATAAGAAGAGGTTACCAAGTTCTGTTAAAACTCGAATGATTCATTTGCGTAAATTCAAACATGAACGAAACGATGTTAACGTTAATTACAATTATTCTTACTTTACTCTGTGTGATATTAATGCTCAGGGCTGTTCACTTAATTTATCAAATAGTTCGTCGCCCGATGAACTAGGATAACATGTTTAGTCAAAAGAGACGTGTATTCTGGATTGGATTCTTGATGTGGATGTCCATATTTTTTGGAGGACTTGGACCAATCATCAATCGTGGATTCAATTTCACTTTAGCGGGTGTCTTGTTAGGCGTAGGATTAATCTTTGGGTTACTTTCTATTGCACAATTATTTTATGTTGAGTTTTTGAGAGCAAAAGCATTTAAACATGCAAACAAAAATCGAAGTTGAAATTTGTGTAGAGGCGAACACGGCCGTATTTCAAAACGTCACCGCCGCCTATCAAGGTGGTGCTCGCCGAATTGAGTTGTGTGCCGACATGGTACAGGACGGTTTGACGCCTGATGTGGCACAGATTGAAGCAGCGCGGGCTGCTTTTGGGGAACGTAATGGATTGTTGGTGATGATTCGACCACGTGGCGGTGGCTTTGCATATTCTCAGGCGGAAGTGGATTTGATGTTGGCACAGATGGAGATGGCACGTTCGGTTGGGGCAGATGGTGTTGTCTTTGGAGCATTGCAAGGGGATGGATTTCATCTTGAGCATATGCGTCGCTTGACTGACCGTGCGCATCAGTTGGGGCTGCGTGTGACCTGTCATCGGGCGTTTGATGCGGTTGCGGATCGGGAAGAAGGGTTGCGCCAGTTGATTGATTGGGGTGTGGCGCGGGTGCTGACCAATGGCACAAAGTGGGACAGCGGCTTGTCGGTGTTGGATGGCGCTGCGCAGTTGGCAAATCTGATGGTGCAGGCGCAAAATCGGATTGAAATTGTGGTTGGGGGTGGTGTTGGTTTGGGGAATGTGCAGACGGTGCTGGCGGGATTGCCATCTGGTGTGGGCAAGGTGTCGGTACATGTCTATTCGGCTGTTTTGCGTGAGGGGATGGTTGATGAAACGGCCGTTCGCCAACTCGTGCAAACTGTGCAAAAAGCTTGTTGATATCCGCAGATTTTTCTTTGCTTCTTTCATTCTTTGCAACTTTGCGTTGAAAATAATTTTAAGGAGAAAGTATGTCGATTCCATACCATGAATCATATTTGGGTCAGTTACGCCAACGTATTGGCAAGATGAAGGTGTTTGCGCTGGGTGCACGGCCGTATTCTATTTGTGCGTCGTAGTGATAATGGCGCGTGGGTGATGCCTGCGGGGAGCATTGAACTGGAAGAGTCGATTTTGGATTGCGTCAAACGGGAGGTATTTGAGGAAACAGGATTGACGGTAGAGTCTGCTTATCCCATTGCGATTAACTCTGAACCACGTTTCTCTTTTGTGACCGCGTATGGCGATCCCTACCAAATGTTTAGCATGGTTTTTGTGGTTGATCGGGGGAATTGGCGAAAGAGACGGATGAGACGACCGACGCACGCTTTTTTGCTTTAGAGGAACTCCCTGAGGTGCCACCACACTATATGGAAACAATTGCTGATTTGAAGAATTACCGTGAAAACGGACGTTTCATTCTCAAGTAAATAAAAGTTGGATGTTGGGGAGTTTGAAAGGTGACTAACAACATAGTGCGTAGAGCGTAGTGCGTAAAATGTGCTTAACTACGCTCTACGAAAAATTGTTTGTCTGTGAAATCTGTAACTCATTTTCTATTTGCTTTTCATTTTGGCAAGAGCATTGAGCATCATCACAAATGCAACCAACATGCCTAGCATGAATGAAACCACAACCATTGTAAATAAGGCAGTCATTGAAATAAACATGGCAACTTCTCCTAAAAATTCAATATCCCAGAAAATTTTCCAGTAAGGTAACTTGCAAAACTATTTTCCGAGACGTTTGAGATTAGGTAATTGGGTAATTATTAATTACGTAATTACCCAATTACTCAATTAACTAAATACCCCAAATGCCGCGCCAGTTTGGCTCATTTGCATGGCAGATTGTGAGGCGAGATGGAAGATATGTTTGAGTCCGCTCGCGTTTAAGCTGGCATCGAAGCCAACTGGGAACCCAATGCCTTCAGCCATCACCTGTGCCGGAGAACGGCCGTTTGGATCTTTGAACCCCAACTGTTTTTGCAAGCCAAAGCCAACCAATGCCAAAGAGTAAATCTCTTGTTTGAGCAAATCTTCCGCTGATTTCTGAATATCTTGGGCGGTTTGTCTCGATGCATTGTCAGCGCCATCTGTGTAAGCCATGATGATGCCGCGCACCATGACACCACTGGAGCGTAATTGTTGGGCATACAAAACCATATTTGTAATGCCTGCGGCAATCGCATCATACAAAGCTGTGGTGTAATCGGGACGATAATTTTTATTGTTCAAATTAGGCACATCTTCCAATGGCAGATAACCATGTAATGTTTCCACTTTGTCATCGAACAAAATCGTGCTTACCAAAATGTCATCGGCAGCAGAAGAGTTGCGCAACGCCTCTAAATAATCTTCATTGTAAGCGCGAATGAGATCGTTGGCATGAGACGACATCGAGCCTGACATGTCGATAATATTCATCGCTAACGTGACTTCATTGGTGGCTAATTGGTCGAGCGGTGTGTGAACGGCCGTCATGACTGCTGGTCCATTCAAATTGGCAATGACCAAATCCATTGTGTCGTCTGTTAAGCCATCATCTTGTGCTGATTGGAATAAATCATCTAAATTTCCGAGTCCCTTGTTCATCGTTATTTTCCTTTTGGTGGTGGGGAATTTTGTAATTGAGTAATTAGGTAATTGACCCACCAACTCCTAATTACTCAGTTACCCAATTACTAATCCCTAAAATGGCAATTTGTCTGTGCTATCAATAAAGTTCACACCCTGCTTTTCAAACTCAGCAAAGCGGGCCATAGCGATGCCGTGAAAATCGACATCTGGGTGCAAAACAGGCGAAGTACAGTCGCGTAAGAAATAGATTTTTTGTAATGCATCTGTCCGTGTGCTGAAATCTTCAACTAAATCTTCAACTGTTTCTAAAACACAATGACTTTCTGCTTCACCGGCGATCACAACAGCATCGGCAGCGGCGAGTGTGTCCAAGAAATGTTTGTTCTTGCCACCCATCGGATGATTGGGTACGGGCACTTCTGGTTGGATGATGGAGTAATGTTCTGTCATGGGAATGGTGCCTTTAGTCAGCCATGTCGGTTGTGTTTTGCGGGCAATACTGTGCCACAAAATGGCAGAGAATAACTCTGGATCAAGTGCGTTGCCCATCGAACCAATCATGACATGGTATGGCCAGATGACGAGCGTTTTCTTGGCATCTTCCTCTAACTTTTTGACGTAGTTGGTTGATTGCACAGGCGCGACAAGTGGTCGCCAGGTGCCATTTTTGATGTCCTCGTAGGTAATCATCGTGAATGGTGCGGGATGATTGCCATCTTTATCTGCCCACCATGCCGGATGGAAAATCTGGTGTGGTAAGTGAGAATCAAGTGAACAGGTAATGTTTGTGATTCGTTCTGCATTGTTATAGATAAATTCAATGGTACGTTGAATATCTTCGACAGAACCCGGTACAAAAAGGGAACCATCTGGATGACAGAAATCAACTTGCATGTCGATGATGACGAGATGGTTGTTTTGTTTATCTTCGCTGGCAGAGGGCAAATTTGCCTGTGCGGCTTCAGTGGCAATCGCTGCGTAGTCTGGATAGTAAAGGGTGCCGATGCGGCTTGGATTGTAAAAGGAAGGAAAGTTGTTCATTAAGTGCTCCTTTGGTGCAAACTTAGTTCGTGTAAATTTGACACTATCTAATATATGGATAGTATAGTGTATTTATTACACTATGTCAAGGGGCAATTTTTCAGGAGATCTGACCCCTGGAAATGGTCATTATTTGTTGTGTGCTTGATGAGTGATTTTGACGAATGAATTGCCTTGATGTAGCATGCTGACCGCACGCGAGAGTATCGTTGGTATCTTGTAGGTGAAATGACTTTCAATCGTCGTTTATCTTTGTGTAAATGGCCTACAATCCGTTGATTTACAATCCATTGATTTTTGAACAAACGAATATGCGTTAGTTAAGGAAGGTGTAGTTATGAATGGAAAACAACCAGAAATTTTTTCTGCTGGAAAGAAGAGCATGATCTTTGCTTTTTTGCTCCCAATTCTATTAACTTTTTTTATGTTACAGTCAATGACTGTCATGGGGCAAGATAGATTCCCTACTGGAGGGACGCCACAAGTTGGGGTATCTAAAGCAGTCAATAATGATGAAGTGGCTCCAGGAAGTACAGTCCGTTATACGATTGTCATTAGCAATTCGGGAGATGGCGCAGCAAATGATTTGGTGATGACCGATACATTGCCTATTGAATTTGACATTGTTACAAGTTCTTTAGTATCTGATACTTTTCAAGGTTATACAAATTTGTTGACGGTTACGAATGATATCGTAACTTGGGAAGGGGCGCTTGGTCCAAATGGTGGCGAAGTTGAGATTTCATTTCAAGCAACGTTGACAGATACGGCCGTATTTGACACCGTGATTACCAACACAGTAGAGATTACCGGGACGGGTGCGCTTTTAACGGCGACTGCTGGCTTGACAGTAGTTGACGAATATTGGATGTTTTTACCTCTTGTATTCAAAGCATTGAAAGTGCCTGCAATTCAATCGGTTGCCGTGCCAACTAGTGATGACAGTTTTGCAACCTACGATATTTTGGTGACATGGGAAGATTTGAATGACCCAACCTTAACATATGAGTTGCAAGAATCGACGGACCCATCATTTACAAACCCAACCGTGTATGATGCAGGAAATGCAACTTCCTTTGCCGTTCATCATTCGTCGTTGTTAGCCTACCGTTTTTATTATCGTGTACGAGCAGTTCGTACCAGCCAATCGTTGTATAGTGATTGGTCGAATACGGTCGTTGGGTATGGTGTTTACCGTGATAACTTTAATAGTAGCACTTCCGGATGGAAAATGCGTCGTGAAGATACAGACGACACCAATAACAGCGTTTCTTACCAAGATAGTCGTTTACGTGTAAAAATCGGTGGACGTTGGGATTCGATGATTGCCAGCCCACTGGTGCCGACACCACCAACATGGTCTAATTATCGCATTAATACAAGCGTGGAATTGGGTGAGGGGATTGATTATTTGCATAGTTATGGGATTGTGTTTGGTGGCGATTGGAACGGGTCATCATCTTGTCCGAATAGTAACTTTAGTAGTTGTTTTAATCGTTATTATCGTCTTAATGTTGTTTGGCAAGGTCACGATAAACCTTTCCGAGTTCATCTGAAACGGATTGACTCACATAACACAAGCAATAACACGGATACGGGTGTCACTTTAATGTCGTGGCGCGATTTGAGTGTAGGCAATCCCAATGGATTTAACAATTGGACAATTGATGTTCATGACAACGGCAAAATTGAATTGTACGTAAATGGGAACAAATTCTATACTGTGACAGACACAAACTATGTTGCTGGTGGACGTTATTTTGGTACGTTTGCTTCTTCACAAGAATATTTAGGAACGGCCGCTTTTTATGAGTATTGGGAAGTCGAACCTATTCCATAACGTAACAAGATTTGGCTAGGAGATTACAAAAAGCTCGGAGAAATCCGGGCTTTTTTTGTTTATGTGTCGATTTGAAGGATTGTTGATCGTCGTTATGATGATGCGATGTAGAATAGTTGCGTGATGCGTAATTCGTGTTGCGTTAAAAATTTGCAAGGAAGGTAACTGATGAGCACACAATTTGATGGATTCCCGCAAGCGGGGCTGCAGTTTTTAGCAGATTTGGCAGAGAACAACAATAAAGAGTGGTTTACAGCAAATAAGGCGACGTTTGAAGCACAATTATTGGAGCCAGCGACCGCTTTTATTACAGAAGTAGGCGAGAGATTGCAGTCGATCTCAGGACAAATTAA
>JBNKHS010000262.1:0-6407 GCA_050290485.1 Promineifilaceae bacterium (SeqCode)
GTTTGCTCCTCGACATCCTCAAGCAAGAATGGAGTTTCGATGGGGCTGTCATTTCCGATTGGTGGGGCTCTTATAGTTACGATGCCGCAGCGGGCGGGCTCGATCTAGAAATGCCCGGTCCGGCTCGTTGGCTGGGACCACAATTGGTGCAAATGGTCAACGATGGCGAACTGGACGAAGCAATCATTGATGACAAAGTGCGCCGTAATTTACGCCTCATGATGCGCACAGGTGTGTTCGACAGCCCAGAGCTTCAACCAGAACAGCCAACAGAGAACAAGCCAGAAACGCAAGCGCTCATCCGCAAAGCAGGCGCAGAAGCGATTGTGCTTCTCAAAAATGAGGACAACTTATTACCGCTCGACAAAAATCTGAATAGTATTGCCATCATTGGTCCGCAGGCGAACAATGTACGTCATTTGTTGGGTGATTATGCGTATCCCTGCCATATTGAATCGTTGAATGAAATGGCGCAAGCGGGGAAAAATGTGTTTAACACCCCAATTCCCCAAAGTGTAAAGTTAGTCGATAATTTTGTGCCGATTCAGCCCATTTTGGCAGCAATTAAGGAGAAGGTCGCTGTGGGAACGGCCGTTCATTACGCACAAGGTTGTGACATTTCGGGCAATGATCAATCTGGCTTCGCCGCGGCAGTTGCTGCGGCGGAAAAAGCAGATGTGGCGATTTTGTTTGTGGGTGGTAAATCAGGTTTAACCGATGATTGTACATCTGGCGAAGCGCGGGATCGCGCAGAGATCAACTTAACAGGCGTACAAGATGCGTTGGTGCAGGCGATTGCTGCGACAGGAAAACCGGTGATTGTGGTGCTTATAAACGGCCGTCCCCTGAGTATTAACTGGATTGCCGAAAACGTACCCGCCATTGTTGAAGCGTGGCTGCCCGGGGAAGAGGGTGCCGAAGCTATTGCGGACATATTGTTTGGGGATGCCAACCCTGGGGGGAAACTGCCTATGGCCATTCCACGCCATACAGGGCAAATTCCAATTTATTATGGACACAAAGCAAGCGGTGGGCGTTCTCATTGGAAAACAACATACGTTGAGCACAGCAACACACCCCTTTATCCTTTTGGTTATGGGCTCAGTTATACAACGTTCCAACTCGATAATTTGCAGCTTGATAAGACAACTGTGCAAGCTGGGGAGAGCATCAAGATCAGTGTAGACATTCAAAATTGTGGCCAACTGGCTGGTGAAGAAGTGGTTCAACTATACGTGCGTGATCTGATTGCCACCGTGACCCGCCCAATCAAGGAGCTCAAAGGGTTTAAGCGGGTGGCTTTAAATGCTGGGGAAAAGAAAACGGTTCTGTTTACCCTCTATATGAATCAACTTGGCTTTTACAATCAGTCAATGACGTATGTGGTGGAGCCTGGGGAGTTTCAAATTATGATTGGCACATCTTCCCAAGATTTACCGCTCACGGCAACGTTTGAAGTGGTCGGTATGGTCACTGATATTGTTGACGCCAAGCAGTTTTTTAGTGATGTCTCTATTGCGTAAATGAGTTTCTCGTTATTGGTTGCCTTGCTTTTGCTCTCTTCGCAAGCAAGGCAACTTTTTTATACATATTGTTTCCTCTTTTTCTTACAAGACCACCAAACTTAGATCCCTATCCCCTGCATAATTTATAAAGCCTTTTTGTGCTTAAAAGATGATCTTCTGCAATGCAACTTGATTTACGGGAAAAACGGCCGTATTGACTATAATTAACCATGACGAGCCATGTGAGACAAGGTGTTTTCGTTTAATCATGAGGCCGTAAAGTAAGAAAAACAACTTCGAGCATAGCAACAACCGAATTGAGCGAGCAAAAGAGGAATGAACTTTATGTTGAGGTATCGACATATTTGATTATACTCAATATGATCGGCTTTGAACTAGCATAAACCATTCGCCAAACCCCAGCTATCAGCCAAATCCCTAAGGAAGGTGTCCCCGAAGCCCATTTTGAGGAGCATGTTCCACCACAAAGCGAAATTGAGATATTGTATAATTTGGCGAAAGTAGGCAACATGCTCGAAATTGAAAGATGGGCACAACGCATCGAAGAGGAAACACCCCAATACACACCTTTTGTACGTCATATCAAAGAGTTAGCTCGCCAATTTGAGACAGAAACAGTCCTACACCTAGCTGCGCAATACAAAGAAGGTGATCGATGACCGCGAAATCAACAGCAACCATTCTCTTAATTGAGGATGATGTGAATGCACTCAAACTGTTATCCACATATCTTAGTAATCATAACTTTACCATATTGGTTGCCAAGTCAAGCGAGGTGGGCATCGAGAGGGCAACTTACGCGCAGCCAGATATTATTTTGTTGGATGTCATGTTACCTGATGAAAACGGGTTTGAAACGTGCCGCAAACTGAAAGCTGATCCAGTTACAGCAAACATTCCTGTTATTTTCCTGACATCGCTCAACTCTCCTGAAGATGAAATTAAGGGATACCAATTAGGTGCTGTTGATTTTATTAGTAAACCGTTGCATGAAGAGTCAATTTTAGTCAGGGTCAACACACAGCTTCGTCTACGAGATCTAACAGAACGTTTAGAGCAAAAAGTGGAGGAACGGACCTTTGAACTCAGGCAAGCCAATCAAAAGTTGGCCCAAGAGATTAAAGAGCGCATTGTCGTTGAAACAGCCTTGCGTGAAAGTGAAAGGCGACTAAGAGACGCTCAGCGAATTGGTAACTTTGGTTTTCTCGATTGGGATATTGTCAATGATGAAATTGAATGGTCAACACAAACATATCATATTTATGGATTTGCTCCAGAATCTACGAATCCATCTGTAGAGGTAACCGAGAATTTAATTCATCCAGACGATCAAAAATTTGTGCAGCAGCAGCTGCGTTCTGCTTTAGCTGGTGAATCGGAGATCGATCTTGAACACAAATTACTACGTCCCGATGGTCAAGTTATTTATGTGCATGTTATTGCAGATATTACCCGCAATGAGGATGGAAAACCTGTGCGCATGCTGGGCACAGTAACGGATATAACCGCACGTAAACGAGCCGAGGAAGCGTTGGCACAAACAGCAAATTTATTATCCAATGTTGTCAACACCTCCCGTGATTGGATCTTTGTTAAAGATACAGAGTTGCGCACCGTTTTTTGTAATGAAGCCTTTGCAAATGCATTAGGAAAAACACCAGAACAACTTGTCGGGAAGACCGATATTGAAAATGGATGGGACCCAGATATGGTCAAAGGAAATCCTGATAAAGGGTTTCATGGGTATGAGGCACACGACCTTAAGGTATTGAGTGGTGAAACATTATTTGTCGCCTCTGATCCTGCCTTGGCCAATGGGGAGTTGCACTCATTTGATACGATCAAGATGCCATTAAGAGATGAGATGGGTGAAATCATTGGTGTTTTAGGTGTAGCTCGTGATGTCACGAAACGTAAACATGCTGAGGAGGCTTTGGCTGAGAGTGAACAAAAATATCGCAGCTTAATTGAAACAATGGGTGAAGGCTTTGGCATGTTGGATAAGGAGGGCTTTATTACCTATGTGAACGACAGCTTTTGCCGTATGATGGGTTACAAGCGGGAGGAACTGGTCGGTCAACTGGTGTTGAATTTGGTTGATGAAACGAACAAACAAATATTGCTAGAGCAAATAGAACGTACCGCTGCAGAGGGTGGTTCTCCTTATGAATTGGCTTGGCAAGCAAAAAGTGGAGAAAACATTGCAACAATTACAGCTCCCAGAGTTTTGAAAGACAGCGAGGGCAATTTTATGGGGAGTTTTGCTGTGATGACTGATATTCGCAAATTAAAAGAGGCGGAACAAGAACAGCACCTTTCCGATGAATTATTGAAGCAAATGCCCGACGGTATCATTGTGGCTGATTTGGAAGGGACTATTCGACGTTGGTTAGGTGGGGCAGAGACGATATTCGGATATCGTGCAGAAGAGGTGATAGGAAAATCTGTTAGTTTTTTACATCATCCAGATATACGTGATTCAATGCGCCCTAAGATTTTAAAGGAGTTGCAGGCAACCGACCGTTTTTTTGGTGAAATTCTTTGTGTGCATAAAAACGGGCATGTTGTGCCTATTGAAATTTCAATCAAAACTGTTTTTGATCCTGACGGAAATCCGATTGCTCTCGTTAGTGATAGTAAGGATATAACCAGACGAAAAGAGATTGAAGCGCAAGTGCAGCGCTCAGAACGGATGGCGGCTATCGGCCAGCTTTCGACAGGGATTGCTCATGATTTCAACAATATTTTGGCCGCAATTACATTGTATACAGAGTTGTTATTGCGGAATTCTGAGAATACGGCCGTTACTGCTGATCGTCTGCAAACTATTCTGCAACAATCTAAACGCGCTTCAACCCTTATTAACCAACTTTTAGACTTTAGTCGTCGTTCTGCGCTCGAAAAAGCCCCTGTTAACTTGCTCGATCCCTTACAAGAATTAATTACCTTGCTCAAACGAATGTTGTCAGAAAACATCATCATCAAGTTGGAGTATGAATCATCTGAGTATATGGTTTACGCAGATACAACGCGACTACAACAAATATTTATGAACTTAGCCGTCAATGCCCGCGATGCGATGCCACAGGGGGGGCAATTAACATTTACCCTAAACCATCTAACACTGGGTGAATACGATCATTCACCTTTTCCAGGCTTAACTTTAGGAGACTGGGTACAGGTTGATATTGCTGATAGTGGGGAAGGAATGCCCAAAGAGGTTGTACAACGTGTTTTTGAACCGTTCTTTACGACCAAAGCCCCGGGGAAAGGTACTGGTTTAGGATTGGCACAAGTTTACGGTATTGTCAAACAACACGAAGGATTTATTTTTATTCGCAGCGAAGAGGGGAAGGGCTCGACTTTCTCTCTGTTCTTGCCTGCGTTACCCATGCAAAATAGTAAACAGCCACATACATTGCACCAAAGTAAATTGCTATCAGGTCATGGGGAGACAGTTCTTGTCGTTGAAGATAACCCGGATACGAGAGATGCAGTAGTGACCAGCTTGGAAGTGTTAAATTACACGGTTATCATTGCTGATGACGGGGTAGAAGCTTTACAGATTTTGACCCAAGATACACAACGTATTGATTTGCTTTTGAGTGATATGATTATGCCCAATATGGGGGGGACAGAACTTTTACAAATGTTGCAAAAAGAAAATGTCCATGTGCCCATTGTGATGCTATCGGGTTATTTTTTGGAAGATGAGTTGGATAACTTGCGTGAGCTGGGGATGCTTGCCTGGCTGCCCAAACCGCCTGAATTGGCCCAGTTGGCACAAACAATATATAGTGCACTGCACACGAAAGATGAGAAAGTGCGCACAAAATCATAGAAAACATAGGATAATCATTTTCTAATTTCCTAGCGATTAAAATCACGGCTACAAGTTACAAAGCCCACCTTTGTGGGCTGGCATCAGTCGCGCAGGCCGACTTTGTATTTGTAATTGTAGGTGTAGATTTATCTGCTGCCATTGTGAATAGAAAGCGATTGTCCTGACCCGTTGCATTGAACGGCCGTTTTTGAGTACAATCCGATGCATAAACAACCTTTTAAATTTAGAAAGCATAGTCATTTTTAGAAAAGAAAATGGCATATGCGAAAAATAAAACAATCCCTTTATGCCTAATTTTCTCCCAACATTACGGCAGTTGATAACCGAATATTTTGATGATGATGAACTCAGGACGCTTTGTTTCGATTTGAGCGTTGATTATGAAAGCTTGCCCAGCATGGGCAAGGCTGGCAAGGCACGCGATTTAGTTGCCTACATGCAGCGCAACGGCCGTTTACAAGAATTGGTCGATGTGGGTAAGAGAGAACGCCCGTTTCTTGAGTGGCCAAACTTGCCAGCAAAAGAGGGTAGCGCAGATGGATCCCCTTGGGTCGATTGGGGCGATGCCCCCGATACCGCTATGTTTTTTGGACGGGCAGATGAATTAGCAATGCTGCATAAGTGGGTTCTGAATGATCAATGTCGTTTGGTAGCCGTTTTGGGGATGGGCGGCATTGGTAAAAGCGCGTTTACTGCCAAGTTTGGACAGCAAGCAGCCGACCAGTTTGATGCCGTGATTTGGCGCTCTTTGCGTAATGCACCTCCACCAGCAGAGTTATTTGCCGAACTGATTCGTTTCTTTTCACGCAATATTGAACAGAATCCACCTGAGGAACCACGATTACTGATTGGGGAGCTGCTCAACTATTTTAGAAACGGCCGTTATTTGCTCATCCTTGACAACCTGGAAACCATCTTACAACCGCAAGCGCCCGATCAATACCTTGACGGGTACGATTGGTATGGCGAGTTTTTGCGCCAAGTGGGGGAGGTAGCGCATCAAAGTTGTATCATCCTCACCAGTCGTGAAAAGCCGG
>JBNKHS010000263.1:0-6399 GCA_050290485.1 Promineifilaceae bacterium (SeqCode)
CGGTAAAATAATAATTAAAACACTCAATTGCCGTCGCATCTTTCCCTCCAAAGATACTATTATCATATGAAACTAAATTTTGTGTCTTAAGGATTACTTTTAAAGCGAATCAAGTAAGCTGATTTCGTATTTAGCACCAAGTTCAACAAAGGTTTTTTTTGCCTGTTCTAAAAGAACATAACCCTTGTTTTGCGTAGATACTTCTTGATTTGATATCAAAGCTTTTCCCATTTCCATCTTTGTTCGAGCAGATTCATATGGATCATCTTCTCTGATCAATAATAAACTTTTTTCAAATTCCTTGGTTGCACTTTCAAGATTATTTTGTAAACATAATATTTTCCCTAATACACGCCTTGACATGCCTTCTTCCACTCTTTGATTGCAATCCTGAGCTTTATTGATAGACTCATTAATATAATCTAAGGCTGATTCTATATCCCCAATTCCAAGCTTCAACACTGCCCAAGCACAATACCTTTCGGTTAAATCTGGCTCTCCACCTACTTTCAAAGCCAATTTAACGGACTCTTCTAAATGTTTTTCTGCCTCTTCCCACAACTCTTTACGAATATACAAATTAGCTAACTGATAGCGGACAATACTTTCATATAAAAATTGGTCATGTGCGTGCGTTACTTCAAGTACGTTTAGCAGATACTTTTCAGCTAAATCAAAATCACCCGTATAGATATAAATTACACCGAGATTACCTTCGATAGGAGATTTAAGAACTTTACTTCCAATACGGTCAGCTAAATTGACAGATTGATTGAAATCATCAATAGCTCCGGTCCAATCTCCAGCACTATATTTATAACTTCCGAGGTTAGATAAAATATTGGCCATTTGTATAAAGTCATACAATTGCTGGCTAATTTCTAATGCTTTCAGGCCATTGCTAATAGCTTGTTCATAATCTCCCTGATAAAAATTTATAGCTCCCAGGTGCATATAAGTATTACCCAATGTCTGGCTAGGTTCATTGGGCAATCGCTCCAGGCTATTTTGGAAAGCTTTTGTTGCTTCGGTATATTCACCCAAATTCATATAAACAAAACCAATGCTGCTGAAAAGTTTTGCTTGAGTCAGTTGATTCGTTTCCCCCAATTCCTCTAGCCCCTGCTCAAATAATTCCAGAGCTTGTTCTGGCTCAGAAAACTGTATTAACTCACCCTTACCTATGTATATTTGGCCGATAATTTGTTGCCTCTTTTCATTAGGCAATAGTTTTTTAGCATATGTGAGCGCTTCTTCGAAAAGCACGTTGGCACTTTGTCGTTCTCCAAAAAAACCATCTAATTGAGCTTTTACAAGTAACACTGTTGCCCATAAGTCATTTTCAATCTGGGATTCACCAAAAAGCTCCAATAATTCAGACAATTGACTAGATTGTCCTTCATTAACGAAAGTCCACATATGGCTTGTTGCTAATTCGGCAGAATGCATGGAGGAACCTGCAAAAAAATGGTGTCTTGCCGACTTTAGATAATCTATTTCTTCAGTTTCGTAATACTCTCCAGCATATTGATGCATCTGACGACGTCGGCGACGACCAACTTGCTCGTAATAAAAAGCTTGTAAAATTGAATGTTGATAATATTCACGTGAATTTGCACCATCACTAACGAATAAAAGTTGACGTTGCGTGAGATCGTGTAAGATCGGTTTTAATCGACTTCTATTTAGCATTGTCTCAATTACATCACGAGAACCCGGAAATCCCAGCAAAGAGGCTACAGCCTCCATAACCAACTGCTGATTATCATTCAGTCGTGCATTTACTTCTAACATCAAAAAACGCTCAATATCTTCAGCTTGAGCCAAATTATCGATCAGTCTAGATCTATCTTTCAAATCCCTCATAACATTGATAGCTAAATTCAAAAATTGAGAATTTCCTTCTGTATATTTATACAAATCGTTGATTAATGAATCTGGCAATTCTAGATTGTGCATATTAAGCAAATCTTGCGTATCTGCTTCAGACAATCCCATTAACTTTCGGGTTTCGGTAGAGTGTACAAAGGAAGGTAAACGACGAGATATAATTATTATTCGAATCTTGTATGAATCATCATGAATTATTTGTTTAAGAAATTTATTTAGATGTGGATCATCATCTAAAAATTGAAAATCATCCAAGCACAATAAAAAAGATTCGTTGTATAGCAGTGTGCCCAAATAATTAAACAAATCTTCAATTGGCGGAGGTTTGTTGCCTAAAATGCGAGAACTTTCTAACATCTTCCACAGATCGGATATTTCTCGATGTGCTAAAAATATCGCTAACTTACGAATAAAAACATAAGCACCTTCTCCTTCAAAAAATTGTAGCCAAAATAGTTGCTCATCGTAACTATTTTGGTGAGCCAATTTGACAGCTAAAGCCGTTTTTCCAACACCAGCCATTCCGCTTATAACTGCTAATCTCTTGCTATTTAATTTTTCCGAATAATAAGCCAATTCATCACGCCGACCAATAAACCCTTCTATTCGTGGCACACTAGACAGAGGAGGCGGAGGAGGGATATTCTTTGAATGTTTGGATATTATGTGTGCGTCTCCAGAAATATGAACATCTCCGGAAATATCTCCCGTAATCTGATAATTTTGGACATTAATGATATTGCCTTGACCAACTACAACAGTCGGCTGATTTTCAATATCATCATTTCTAAATTGTTCTTTTATTATTTGATGAGAAACATCTTGATAATCAGTGACCGGAAACACAAAATTAGAAGGGACTTTTTCCCACAATATCTTAGGTCTTGCTTTTTGCAATTGGGTGACAAGTTCAGGTAAATTATTAAATCTACCACATAAGGAAATTAGATTAATAATTTTTAGAGGCTTTGTATCGCCTCCAAGATGATCATAGTCAATACCTATATGGAAACAAAGGAGTTTAATCTCAGAAAGATCAAAATGTTTGTCAATTCCATCATAAAGATATGTTAAGTACTGATTTGATTTGAACATAATAAAATCTAATTAACATCTGGCTAATGTTGAAGGTGGAGAAGGAAGTTTAGAAACCAAAACCTTGAAATTGGGTACTGTATTGTAACAGATAAAGTCAGGCGATTTCAAGACTCCGAATTGCCTCAAGGATTAACTTTTACTGGCACCATCAAGGGAAGTATTCGTCATTTTAAACAAATTTGTGGGGGTGTGATTTACTTGGCTGGTTTTGCGGGAACGGCCGTTTCAAAATCATGCGACAGGTTGTTCAAGTGATAGCTGTGGATCGTGCATTGTTTCTCTTGTTGCATTTTATTGAGTAGGCGAAAATTGATGTCAGTGGTAGCAGCGAAAGTGCAACGAGAGCAATTGTCATGCGCACAGTGAACAGTGTTGCTGCACCTCCAGCAATGGAGCAACCAATAACAACCTCCCCAAATGAGTTTGCTTGTCTGAAAACTGCAATCACCGTTGCCCGCGTTTGCAATGCAATGTGATTAAAATTAGCTAGTGTAAGCAATGCGAAATTTTCTACAATGTGTGCTTAGTGCTTACTATAGTTTGCTATTAACTGTTCGGTGGGAAAATGTGACGGACTGCACACATCCCCACAAACCACTCACTCCCCATTCGCCTCAATGAGCTCCAAAGCCGCTTGTAGCTGCGTATCTACGCCATTGCGTAAATCCGCCAACGTTTGTAAGACAGGCACCGTCGGTGTCACCCCAATGCCATGATGTTGCGAGCCATCTTGGTTGATTACCTTCATTCCTGTCCAACGAACAGTGTGCCCTGTCGGCAGGATTATGGTGTTGACGTTCCCATTGGTTCCGGCCGTTGCTTCACCCACAATCTCCCCTACCTGATGATGCTTCACCATGGCCAATAATGTTTCTGAATAGCTAATCGCACTACCATCTGTCAAAAAAACCACATTGCGGCTGATAGGAACAGATCCATAGGGGCCTAACGACCATCCGCCTTTATCAAAGGTCACATCTTCTTGGTTGGGCGTACTGGTTTGAGGGATAAGGAATTGAGCCGTCGCAATGGTGTCCGTAATGATTGTTCTCATAAAGTCAGCGTCAACCGTCGGATACCCTCGCAAATCAAAAATCAACCCCTGCACATTTTCCAGAGCGGTCAATTGACTTAAAAGCTGCTGATCACTGTTCGTGAGATTGATGTAGTAAACATCAGGGGCTAGTTCAGAGAAGTTCTCAGGTCGATTGTCGGGCACAAAACTGTACGCTAACATGTTTCGCTCCAGTTGTACATCCTCTTGGGTTCCATCTGCATGTTCCACGGTAACAGTCACTTGTGTAGCTTCACCCCCACTCAACAGATAAAGGAGGGCGGCAAACCGTTTGCGCTGTGGGGTAGCTCCAGAAATGAGACGCATTTGTGCTTCGAGCCGGTCAACAGCATCTTCACCATCAATTGCGAGAACGACATCACCGGGTTGTAACTGCGTACCCGCTTGGCCAACGGCTTCTACGACAACCACTTGTTCTTCTATCCAATCCAGGGAAACATAAGGGGTATAGAGTGGTGTCTTAACTTCAAAGCGACTGTGTCCATCGTTCAGATCGGCTACCAGCAACCGCAGCGCAGTTTCCCACTCTTGTTCGCTCTCCCCATCAAGCATTCTTTGCATTGTCTCATCCAATGAGGCGGACCAATCAGTATCAACCGCATCAAAGTATGGATAAAAGTGTTGGGTAACCGCCCAGAACATGATGGCACTCGCAAGATAGCTAGTTTGGGAGTTGCTCTCTTGGCTGTGCGGCATGCCAAAGTCGGTAGGGGCGATGGGTAATGTTTTATTGGTCGTAACAAATAAGGACAGGGGGACATAAGCATACAGATCATTACCAAGGGGCTGGACGTAGGGTTGTCGCGGGTCATGGAACTGTTCAGCGGGGGTGGCTGCTGATGTAAAGATCCGTTCGCTGGTGTACAGTTCATAGGTGTTATCAGCTTCTACGCCGTAATGTTCCCACATAGTCAGGCTGTGATTGTCTAAGGTGTCAGGTTGGAAAACGGCCGTTTCTCCTTCACCTACCTCACCCACTGTCACCAACACCGTTGGCGCCAGTGGAGCAAAGAAGTTGTTCAGCTGTTCAGCCAACGCTTCGGGTGTGCGCGCATCCCGCACCGCTTCAATCCCATTGATCACCACACCATCCCAATCATTTATCGCCGCGACTTGGTCGCTAGGATGGAAGTAACGCACCACACCATAGAGGCGGGTAAAGGCGACTAAATTGGCAATCTCCTGTTCCTGCGTGAGGGGGATGGAGGTGGCTATTGGTAGAACAGCGGTTGGTGCGATCGAAACGGCCGTTTGGGTTGGGAGAATTGATTCAGAACGACAACTCACAGATACCAGAAAAATAACAAATAGTAAAACAAAAAATCTTTTATGCATATCTTTTCCTCCTAGTGGAAACACAACATTAAAAGAAGCAGAATAGCACGTCAACAAACCTAAGAGATTTTTTAAAGTATGCAAGATAAGTGTGCAATGTGCGTTCAATTTAGTTTAAGCATCATAACAATCTGGCTATAACATGGATTGCTCAGGCGATGGCTGTGGATCGTGCACTTGCTCTGCTTGTTGTCTTTTATTGAGTAAGCGAAAAATTGAGGTCAACGGCAGCAACGAAAGGGCGACGAGGGCAATTGCCACACGCACAGTGAACAGCGTCGCGACACCGCCGGCAATGGGTCCACCAATTACAATTTCCCCCAATGAGTTGACCTGTCCCACAATTGAAAGTACCGTCGCCCGCGTTTGCGAGGCGACGTGTTGGTTGAGCCAAATCGTCATCAAGGGCGCAATCATCGCCATCGCGACGCGCACCAGCCAAATACCAAGGAGCATGAGCACAAAGCGACTGCTCAAAGCAAAGAGCATGGCACTAGCACTCAAGCCAACAAAGAGCAGTAGCAGCGCATGCACCACATAACGATTGTCCTTAATTGCAATTCGTTTACGGATCATCTCAGTTGCCAATAAGCTGATGGGAAGAGAAACGGCACTAATCAAGCCAAACCAAAGAATGTCATCCAAGTTGGCCAGCATGGGCAATGTGAAATTTTCCAGAATGTGCGCTTGCCATAGTTTGCCAAACGTCTCACCAAAACCAGCAAAAACAAAGGTAATCACACAAATCCCAAGAATGACACGGCTACCACGCACAAACGTCACGCCTTGGTCAAAGGTAGCAAATAAATCACGCCACGACTCCCGTTGTGCCGCGGGCACAGGTTGAAACCCTGTCTCCGTCATCATGCGCAACAACGCAACAGCCAGGATGAGCATGGGAAAACCAGCACCAACAACAGCAAATTGTAAATTGATGCTGTCCAAAATCATACTCAACCCAATGCCCACAAAATTGGCCAGGATGCTGACTTGTGATCCGC
>JBNKHS010000264.1:0-6389 GCA_050290485.1 Promineifilaceae bacterium (SeqCode)
GGGCTGAATGGCTTGCGCAAATGCGTCGTTGTCAGTCTGTTCAACAAATGTGGTTTCGATGCCTAATTCAGGGAGTTTATGCGCCAACAATTTATAAGTAGTGGGATATAACTTTTGCTGAGCAACAACATGATCCCCTGCTTTGAGATAAGTCAGAAAAACAAGCGAGATAGCGGCCATCCCTGAACCTGTCACTAGAGCAGCTTCTGCGCCTTCTAGCTTGGCAACGGTGACTTCAACTTGTTTGGTGTTGGGGCTGGCGTAACGGCCGTAAAATTGGGGATGTGCTTCGGCAACCATTGCGGCGGCAATTGCCTCTGGGGAATCAAATTGATAGGTTGCACTTTGATAAATGGGAGAAGAAACGGCCGTAGATGGATTTTCTGCCATTCCTGCATGGATTAAATTTGTGTTCAATTGCCAATCTTCTTTCATAAATACCCTTCAAATTCATACAATCAATGCTGTTATATCGATCTATGGAATCATTTTTTGTCCTGTTAATTTCTCCATTTCAATTAACTGCTCTCTTGTACCTAAAACAATCAGTTCATCGCCGACATTCAATTCTGTATCCGATGTGGGCATTTTGGCAGCCTCATGCCTGTAGCGCATGACAGCAATAATCGTCACCCCTGTTTGGCGACGAATATCTGCCTCACCAACTGTTTTGCCCGCTAACGAAGATTTCTCAGCAATAGTCAACTCTTCTACCCATAACTCAATGCCGCCGTCCAATGTAACCACATCAAAAAAGTCAGTTACATGTGGACGAACAATAATATTGGCCATATGTGTTCCGCCAATGCTATGGGGGGACACAACGCGATTAGCCCCTGCTAAACGCATTTTATGTTCATTATCCGCATCAATGCAACGGGCAACAATATGTAACTTTTGGCTAAGAGCACGTGCTGATAGCACAATAAATAGGTTGACAGAATCATCCCCCGTACAAACGATCAAACCCCACGCACGCTCGATACCTGCTTGTTGCAACACCTCATCGTGAGTAGCATTTCCTTCTAAAAATGGGACTGATGTTTTTAGCAATTCTTCAATCATGGTTTCATTTTTTTCGAGAACCACCACATCACGGTGGCTATCTTGCAATGATTTAACGGCACTCTTGCCAACACGGCCGTATCCACAAACAATGACGTGGTTCTGTAAACGGGCAATCTTTTGCATATCCCGTCTCCTTCTAAACAAATTGTCTAACTGTGCCGAAAGCAAATAATCGATGCCATAGGCAACAAAGGCAAATCCTAAAATGATGAGAAATATGGTAAAGAAACGGCCGTTTGCCGAAAGGGGATGAATTTCACCAAATCCTACCGTGGAAAAAGTGATCACGGTCATGTAAAGGGCATCAATCCAAGGCATCCCTTCTATCAAGATGTATCCAACTGTACCTATCCCTAATAAGAGCAAGATAATGAGAAAAGGTACGAGTAATCGCGGTCGATATGCAAATAGTCTAGAAATCATCAGATCACAAAATAACCATCTTCAAGCTGAGCTACAATCTTGGCAACAAAAGCCCCATATCTAGAATCTTCTAGCCTCGCATAAACTTGTTGTTTGCTCATCCAGGCCAACTCACTTACTTCGCTCAACTGCGGATTCTGCTCTCCGCCAATAACATGTGCTTGGAACACGGCACCAACATTTTTTACCTGATCTCCATTTTCATAGGTGTGATGATATGCAGGATGGCTATACACCCCAATTAAACGATCAAGCTGAATGTGATATCCTGTTTCTTCATAGGTCTCACGAACGGCCGTATTTGCCGCATTTTCTCCCAAATCTGTAAAACCAGCGGGAAAAATCCATCCTCCCGTATCGCGACGTCGAATCATTAAAATCTGTTGCTCATTATTGGTAACCACAGCCATTGCGCCAACACCGATGTACAACTCATTGCCAATAAACGGCCGTATCGATTTTATTTGATCGTGCGTATTGCTATTACTGTATGGAGGAAGATATTGTGGAACGTCTGTCTGCAACAAATCGCGGAGCACATCGGCATACCAAATTGGGATATGATCCCACGGGAGTTCATCAGGATGGAAAAATTGTTGTTCGATGGTTTCAGTGCCGTCAACCTGCATCTCTCCTCCTTCTACAACTCCAGTAAAACAAACATTAAATTGCTGAACTTGGTCACCATTCGGATAGAGCACATCATATTTGGGATGAGAATAAACACCAATGAGACGCAATTTGCCAACGTGTAAACCTGATTCCTCAAACAGCTCGCGTCGCGCACATTGCTCTATGTCTTCATCACGCTCTAAAGCGCCACCTGGCAGACCCCAAAAGTCAAAATCGGAGCGACGCTGCAGCAGAATACGGCCGTTTTTATCTTGCGCCACCACCGTTCCTGCCACCATAAAAATCTTGCGGTTGCCTACTTTACTGCGAATCCAGGGGATATATTCCATAGACAAAGTTTACCTGTCTCCATAAAGAAAACCAATTGTAAGAGATGCAAAACAAACGAGATAAATGAAGGGTAAACATACCCAAATCATCGCAAAAACAAGTTGCCCGTATGCATACACTCGACTACGATCCAAGTATGAACCCAATTTTAGGTCGCTACGTTTTCGGTTTTGTATATACCTACACGGTCATCTTTGGAATTTCTATCTTGCTGGCGTTTGGCTTAACCACACGACTCAATCGTGCAAAATTATCAGATTGGGCAGACACGGCCGTTTCTGTCATGATCGTAGCCTGGATTGGCGCCCGTATCGGTTTCATTTGGGCTAATTGGAACTTTTACCAGGCAGAACCCGCACAGCTATACAAACTTTGGCAAGGGGGACAAAGCTATCAGGGTGCAATGCTTGCTGGTTTGTTGGGATTGTTGATTTGGAGTTTGCTGCGGAAACGGCCGTTTATTCAATACGCATCCTTGCTCCTCCCCGCACTCATTCTTCTCCACGCTGGCGGCTGGCTCGCTTGCTACTTTGAAGGATGCGCTTACGGCGCAGAAACATTCATTGGTCCATTTACCGCCAATTTACCTGACACCTTCGGCGTTTTCGCCGTTCGTTATCAAACACAACTCATTGGGTCTTTTCTGACATCTCTTCTTTTTATCTTCATTTGGCAACTCCGTCCTCGAATTGACGATTGGTCATTTGTGGGTATTACTCTGCTTAGCCTTTCCTCAATTCACCTACTTATAAGCAATTATCGGGGCGATATACAGTATGTACATATCGAAAAAGGAATCGATCTCGGTTTTGTGCTCCTCGGAATGCTTTTTGTGGGATACGGCCGTTTGCGAAAACCATCTAAAAACATGTAACTCTCCCAAGCAATCATCAAGGCTCCACGACTGCAGAACTCGCCACACTCATACTTTGGTAATAGCCTAAAAACTCGCTCCCTTTATTTTCTCTCTGTCCTAAACACGGTATAATCAACAAGAGAAATTTAGGAGAATCATTTGAGGGAGGTTTCAATATTCATCCTTCATCATTCATCCTTACTAATTAAAATCCCACATTTCCAAATTGGAGGAAACATGTCAAAAAAAGATCGTAAACGGATCAAAGTTACCTATTCCACCTTAAGCAGTCCTGACCCACTCTTACACGAATACTTTGAAGAAGATGTCGCTGAAGCAAAAGCCAATTTTGGCAAAAGCTATCCCATGTACATTAATGGGGAATGGGTGAATGCTAAAAACACCTTTGAGAAAGTCAGTCCTGTAAACACAGATTGGGTTGTCGGGACGTTCCCAGAAGCATCTGCCGCCGATATAGATACGGCCGTAAAAGCAGCCAAAGCAGCATACCCAGCATGGAAACATACACCATGGCAAGAACGTGTTGAACTGCTCAACCAAGTCGCAGATCTGATTAGCTCTCGTCTCTTCGAAATAGCTGCCGTTCTCAGTCTAGAAGTCGGCAAAAATCGGCTGGAAGCAATTGGTGATGTTGAAGAAACGGCCGATTTAATCCGCTACTGCACCCAATCCATGGTCGACAACAATGGGTTTATCAAAGACCTGCTCAACGAAAGTGACCATCATCACAATCGCAGCGTCCTTAAGCCTTATGGTGTCTGGGCTGTTATCTCTCCTTTCAACTTCCCAGCCGCTCTTTCAGGTGGTCCTACTGGCGCAGCACTCGTCACAGGCAACACCGTGGTCCACAAGCCAGCAGCAGATGCACCATTAACTACCTACATGCTTGCCCAATGCTTCCATGATGCCGGTCTACCCAAAGGTGTTTACAACATGGTCACAGGGGCAGATGAACCGGGGAAAGCATTAGTCGCTAATCGTGGCGTTGACGGACTTACCTTTACCGGAAGTTACAATGTTGGTATGAGCATTTTGCGCAACTTTGCCGCCGCAGGCGATTTTGCTCGCCCCGTTGTCTTAGAAATGGGTGGTAAAAATCCAACCATCATCACCAATAAAGCAGATATTAATAAAGCAGCCATGGGCGTCATGCGCTCAGCCTTCGGCCTTACTGGGCAAAAATGTTCAGCTTGTTCCCGCGTCTACGTACACAAAGATGTCAAAGAAGAATTTACCAACAAATTAGTTGAATTAACCAACCAAATTAAAGTTGGCGATCCGACTGAAAAAGATGTATTCATGGGACCTATCATCAATAAAGAAGCCTATGAAGCTTACCAAAAATACATTGCCGACATTCAAGGACAAGGAGACATCCTCACCGGCGGCAAAACATTAGATGAATCAGGGTATTACATTGCTCCAACCGTTGTAGATAACCTTCCCGAAGACCATTATTTGTGGAAACATGAAATGTTTGCACCTGTCGTTGCCATCGAAGCATATGAAGATGCAGAAGCCATCATGGCCAAAGCAAACGATGTTACTTTTGGCTTAACTGCAGGCTTTTTCAGCGAAGATGATTCAGAAGTTGAATGGTTCCTCGACAATATTCAAGCTGGTGTTCTCTATGTCAATCGAGCAACCGGTGCTACCACAGGAGCATGGCCTGGCTACCAATCATTTGGTGGCTGGAAAGGCAGTACAGGCACGGGTAAAGCGGCAGGTAGCTTCTACTACCTACAACAATATATGCATGAGCAAAGCCAAACAGTTGTTAGTTAATACATATTTCCTACCTAAATTTACTTAAATTAATTCAAAAATGGTTCAATCTTGTAGATTGAACCATTTTTATTCACATAAATTGGGTATAATTAGCATAAAAGCACTATACGCATTGATCTAAGTTTGCTTCAAAACACTTTCTGAATTTGCTATAATGCTTAATGTTATGGTCATTCTCTTGCATCTTGTTATGAATGGCTACCTTCCTATAATTAGCAGAGGAGGCGTGTTATGCGCAAAATAATAGTGATCTCTATTTTTCTATTTCTAGCCCTAGCATTGGTGGCTTGTGGCAACAATGGCAGTGGGGGGTCTCAGGCTCCTGAAGGAGCAGAAGCTGGGGGTATCGCTACCCCTATTCCCAGTCCGACACCGACACCATGGCCAACCTTGCCTCCTACAAATGTCCCCCAAGCGTATCAACACCAAGGCCACATCTATACAGATGGTGCAAGTACCGTGCACACTGTACAAGAAGGTGAAACATTAGGGCAGATCGCAAACTTTTATGAAGTTCCATTAGATCTCATTGCCAATGCCAATCGCATTTACGACACAGATTCCATTGAAGTTGGTGAAATTCTCTTTATTCCACCCTGCGAATAATTATAGAACGTAATAAAAAAAGCCCGCAGTTTTGCGGGCTTTTATTTTGATTAAAATTATAAATTAATATTATGATGCAGGAAGTGCCTCTTCAGCAACTTCACCTTCATCTGTTTCTTTAGCACGCAACACAATCTTATCATCTTCAACATCAACAATAACAACTGTGCCTGCTTCAAATTGACCAGACAAAACAGCATCTGAAAGTAAATCTTCAACCTGGGTTTGAATTAAACGACGTAACGGCCGTGCACCAAACTCTTCATCATAACCACGCTCGCCAAGCCAATCTTCGGCTTCAGTAGTCGCTTCAATCGACAAATCAACTTCAATTAAGCGTTCACTCACCTCTCCCATGATGATCTCAACAATTTCGCGAATATCTTCTTTGGAGAGTTGTTTGAAGACAACAATGTTGTCAACACGGTTGATGAATTCCGGGCGGAATTGACGTTTAAGCTCATCCATCAAGGTTTTACGCATATCTGCATAATTCGCCTCTTCGGTTGTAGCGGCGTCTTGTTGGAAAGCAAATCCAAGATTGGGGCCACGGCGAATTGTATCGGCACCCACATTAGATGTCATAATGATAATGGCGTTACGGAAGTTTACCTTTTGCCCTTTTGCGTCAGAAAGGTGACCCTCTTCCATGATTTGCAACAAA